>NZ_CAJPGY010000018.1:0-171550 GCF_905339915.1 Burkholderia sp. BCC1985 | reverse complement strand
GGCCTTTGCGTTGGCCTTTGCGTTGGCCTTTGCGTTGGCCTTTGCGCCCACCATCCCGCCGCCCCGCTCACGCATCGCTGTTGCGACCGGATACCGGCACGTCGCGTGACGTTCCGCCCGCTTCCGCTTCCGCGTTCGCGGCAGCGCGTCGCGCCGCCGCGTCGAGCACGGCCCGTCCGGCAGCCACCGCGATCGCATCGTCCTGCGGCGTGTGCACGCGGCTGCACAGCACGTCGCGATAGTGGCGTTCGAGCGGATTGTGGCGGCTCAGCCCGTGATTGCCCGACAGCTTCAACGCATGCTCGACCGTGCGGATCGCCTGTTCCGTCACGGTCCGCTTGACGAGGCCGCTCGTCGTCACCGTCGGCGGGTCGCCCGCATCGGTGCGCGCGATGTGCTCGTCGAGCAGCACGCGGTTCGCATGCAGCCACCCTTCGATCTCGCCGACGGCCTCCTGCACGCGCGGCAGCGTCGCGAGCGGCGCACCGAGCCCGCTCGGCGCGCGCGTCGTCGCGAAATCGAGCAGCCAGTCGCGCGACGCGCGGGCGACCGCGTCGTAGAGGCTGCCGAGCAGCGCGACCATCCAGGCCTGCTGGTCGGCCTGCGCATCGACATCCGCATGACTCGCGGCCGACACGGCCCACGCATCGGGCGCACGCACGTCCACCGCATGATCCGCGGGCAGCCGCACGTCGTCGAACACCACCTCGTGACTGCCCGATGCGCGCAGGCCCAGGTGATTCCAGCTTTCGATCACGCGGATGCGCGCATCGACTTCCGTGTCGCGCTCGCGCCGCACGAGGAACACGCCGACGCGCGGCTCGGGTTCGTCCGTGCGGGCCCACACGGCCAGCCAGCGCAGCGCCGGAATGCCGGTGCTGTACAGTTTGTGGCCGGACAGCCGCCAGCCGTCGCCGTCGCGACGCGCGATCGTTTCGGGCAGGCCGCCGCGCGACGGCGAACCGAGCGCCGGCTCGACGCGCAGCGCGTTGATCAGCGCGCCGTCGGCAACCGCGCTGTCGAACACCGCACGCCGCAGGCGCGCGGGCCAGCGGTTGTCCGCGCGGCCGAGCGCGCGATGCTGCAGGTAGGTCATCGTCAGCACCAGCGCGGTCGCCGGATCGGCGCGCGCGACCGCGGCCACGATCCGGCTCGCCTGCGCGAGCGTCGCGCCCGCGCCGCCGTGCTCGCGCGGCACGACCTGCGCGATCAGCCCGGCGCGATGCAGCCGCGCGAAGTTCTCGTGCGGGAAACGGCCGTCGACGTCGTTGCGGGCGGCGTCGGCCGCGAGTTCGGGCGCGAGACGCGCGAGCAGCGCGGAAACGCGCGCATCGTCGGCAGGCAGGTGGCGCAGCGACGACTGGGACGACTGCGACGATAGCGGCGAGGAAGCGGCAAGGCTGGCGGACATCGGTACGGATTCCCTCGGTGACTGGGTAGCGGGATAAAACGTCGTGGCGAAGATCGCTCGGCGAATGGCGGCGGTGGCTCGTGGAGCCGGCGGCGATCGGCGCTGGATTCGCCGGGGGCGCGTGGCGTGGATCCGGGGCGCTCGCGCACGCATCCGCCGCACACCTCTGCCTTCGACCCGCCCCCCGCTTCCGAACCCGATGCCGATCCGGCTCCCGTCGTGTTGATCCGGCGCGCAAGCCCCGCTCGACACGCAGCCGGCACCCCGTTCGGCCCGATCGTGAGCCCATAGCGTATGCGCAACGCACACGCGCCCAAACCATGCAAATCTGATATTCAATTCGGGATTGATTATTTCCGTTCCGCATGATCCCGGCGGTAATCTGCGCTCCATTCCCGCCCGGCCGGCCATCGCTGGCCGCGCCGGGCCGTCCTTGCATCGGAGACCCAGATGAGCGTCGAATTCATCGGCATGATCCAGAGCCAGAAGCAGTCGGAAATCCATCCGCCTGCCGGCCCCGTCGTCGACCCCGACTACGTGCGCGACTTCGCCCGCGCCCACGAAACGGCCGGCTTCGACCGGATCCTCGTCCCGCACCACTCGACCGGCCCGTCGGCGACGCTGACGATCGCGTTCGCGGCCGCGGCGACCGAGCGCATCCACTTCATGCTCGCGCATCGCCCCGGCTTCACCGCGCCGACGCTCGCCGCGCGGCAGATCGCGACGCTCGACCAGTTCAGCCGCGGCCGGCTCGCCGTGCACTTCATCTCCGGCGGCTCGGACAGCGAGCAGCAGCGCGACGGCGATTTCCTCGACCACGACGCACGCTACGCGCGCACCGACGAATACCTCGGCATCCTGCGCCGCATCTGGACCGACACGCAGCCGTTCGATCACGACGGCGCGCACTACCGCTTCACGCAGGGTTTTTCGGAAGTGAAGCCGTTCCAGAAGCCGCACGTGCCGATCTACTTCGGCGGTGCCTCGGAAGCGGCGCTGGAAGTCGCCGGCAAGCACGCGGACGTCTATGCGCTGTGGGGCGAATCGCTCGACCAGGTGCGCGACCTGACGACGCGCGTGCGCGCCGAAGCCGCGAAGCACGGTCGGCAGGTGCGCTTCTCCGTGTCGTTCCGGCCGATCCTCGCGGCAACCGAAGACGAAGCGTGGGCGCGCGCGCACCGGATCCTCGACGAAACCCGCCGGCTGCGCGAAGCGGCCGGCCTCGCCACCGGCGGCCCGCAGCAGAGCGAAGGCGCGCGGCGCCTGCTCGCCGCGGCCGAACGCGGCGCGCGCGTCGACAAGCGGCTGTGGACCGAGATCGCAAAGCTCACCGGCGCGCGCTCGAATTCGACCGCGCTGGTCGGCACGCCCGAACAGGTCGCCGACGCACTGCTCGACTACTACGACCTCGGCGTGACGACGTTCCTGATTCGCGGCTTCGATCCGCTCGAAGACGCGATCGACTACGGCCGCGAACTGATTCCGCGCGTGCGCAGCGCCGTCGCGGCACGCGACGCGGCGCGCCGCGCGGCCTGACGCACGGGGAGATGCCGACCATGTCCGCCGTCCTGTCTTCGTCCTCGCCCGTGCGCACCGCGTCGGGCCTCGTCCTCGCCGACACGCCGCGCCAGCATTTCTGGTTCGATCCGCCCGCGCCGCGCTTCGACGTCGCCGCCGAGCGCCGCCACCGGCAGGAGCGGCTCGCGGCCGCGTTCCGCCTGTTCGCGCGCTTCGGCTTCGCGTCGGGCCTCGCGGGCCACATCACCGCGCGCGACCCGGAACTGCCCGACCACTTCTGGGTGAATCCGCTCGGCGTGCATTTCTCGCAGATCAAGGTGTCGGACCTGCTGCTCGTCAATTCGCGCGGCGAAACCGCGATCGGCAACCGGCCGCTGAACAAGGCCGCGTTCGCGATCCACGCGGCGATTCACGACGCGCATCCGCACCTCGTCGCGGCCGCGCATACGCATTCGACCTACGGCAAGGCGTGGTCGACGCTCGGCCGCCCGCTCGACCCGCTGACGCAGGACGCGTGCGTGTTCTACGAGGACCACGCGCTGTTCGACGACTTCACCGGGATGGTCGTCGATACGAGCGAAGGCGCGCGGATCGCGGATGCGCTCGCGAAGCCCGACGGCACCACGCACAAGGGCGTGATCCTGAAGAACCACGGCATCCTGACGGCCGGCCCGACGGTCGAGGCCGCCGCGTGGTGGTACATCGCGCTCGACAACGCCGCGCACACGCAGCTGCTGGCCGAAGCGGCCGGCACGCCGCAACCGATCGATCAGGCGACCGCGCGACACACGCACGGCCAGATCGGCGGCCCCGACGGCGCATTGCACGCGTTCGACAGCCTGTTCGCGCGCGTCGTCGCCGACGAACCCGACCTGCTCGACTGAGCGCCCGCCGCACGACCGGAACCGGAGACCACACCATGACCAAAACCACCGCACCCGCGCCGACCGGCGCCCATGACGACAAGCGCCGCCGGCTGCTGCGCGCGGCCGGGGCCGCCGCGCTCGCCGCACCGGCGATCACGCTCGGCCGCAAGGCCTGGTCGGCGCCGCCGCTGAAGAAGCTCACGTTCGCGTGGAACCAGAACGCGTTCTGCCTGACACCGATCGTCGTCGCGCAGGAGAACGGCTTCTTCGAGAAGAACGGGCTGAAGGTCGAACTGATCAACTACAGCGGATCGACCGACCAGCTGCTCGAATCGATCGCGACCGGCAAGGCCGATGCCGCGGTCGGGATGATCCACCGCTGGCTGAAGCCGCTCGAAGCCGGCTTCGACGTGAAGATCATCGGCAGCTCGCACGGCGGCTGCGTGCGGCTGCTCGGGTCGAAGACGGCGGGCGTGACGACCCTGCAGGCGCTGAAGGGCAAGACGGTCGGCGTCAGCGATCTCGCGGCGCCCGGCAAGCATTTCTTCTCGATCCTGCTCGCGAAGAACGGCATCGATCCCGAACGCGACATCACGTGGCGGCAGTATCCGGCCGACCTGCTCGGCGTCGCGGTCGACAAGGGCGAGATCCAGGCCATCGCCGACGGCGACCCGAACCTCTATCTGCTCGAGAAGCGCAGCAACGGCGCGTACACCGAACTCGCGACGAACCTGTCCGGCGAATATGCGCGCAAGGTGTGCTGCGTGATCGGCGCGCGCGGCGACCTCGTGCGCAACGACCGGCCGGCGGCCGCCGCACTCGCGCGCTCGATCGTGCAGGCCACCGAGTACACGCACGACAACCCGAACGAAGCCGCGAAGGCATTCGCGAAGTATTCGCCGAAGATCAACCCCGACGACCTGCGCAAGCTGTACGCGACGCTGACCTACACGCACCATCCGACCAACGTCGACCTGCAGCAGGAAATCGCGTTCTACGCGGACGATTTCCGCCGCATCAGCGTGCTGAAGAAGAGCACCGACCCGCAGCGCTTCGCGCAGCAGGTCTATGCGAACGTGCTGGGGTGACGCGATGTCGACGATCGAACACGCGTCCGCCGCGCGCACCGCGTCCACCTCGGGCAATGCCGCCCCCGTGACGCCGCCTGCGACCGCCACGTCCCGTCCCGCGTGCACGGCCTGCGACGCGACGCTCGCGGCTGAAGCCCGCCGCGCACGCAGCTGGCCGACCGGCGTCGTCGCGGCGCTCGCGTGGGCCGCGCTCGGCGCGGTGACCTACGTGTGGCCGAACCGCGTCGTCGGTTTCACCGACTGGGCGTACACCGACACGTTCGGCATCGCCGCGTGGGCGATCGGCGCGCTGCTGCTGGCCGCCGCGACGCTCGGCCATCGCGTGCCGGCCACGCGCGCGCGGCTCGCCCGCGTGCGCCCGGCCGGCCCGTGGCTCGTGGCGCTGCCGCTCGTGCTCGCCGTGTGGGAAATCGTCACGGCCAAGACCGGCTGGCTGCCGACGCCGTTCTTCGCGCCGCCGCAGGCGCTGATCGAGGTCTACGCCGACGACTGGCCGCGCCTTGCCGGCAGCGCCGGCAACACGCTGAAGCTGCTTTCCCTCGGGTTCGCGTACGGCGTCGCGGTCGGGTTCGCGGTCGGCGTATCGATCGGCTGGTCGCGCCGCATCGGCTACTGGGTGCATCCGGTGCTGCGCGTGCTCGGCCCCGTGCCGGCCACCGCGCTGCTGCCGCTCACGTTCTACTTCTTCCCGACGAGCTATTCGGCCGCCGCGTTCCTGATCGCGCTGTCGACCGGCTTCCCGGTCGCGGTGCTGACGTGGTCGGGCGTCGCGAGCGTAAACCGGCAGTACTACGACGTCGCGCGCACGCTCGGCGCGAACGCGCGCTTCCTCGTGTTGCGCGTCGCGATTCCGGCCGCGCTGCCGCACGTGTTCGTCGGCATCTTCATGGGGCTGAGCGCGTCGTTCACGGTGCTGGTCGTCGCCGAGATGATGGGCGTCAAGTCGGGGCTCGGCTGGTACCTGAGCTGGGCGCAGGGCTGGGCATCGTACGTGAACATGTATGCGGCGCTGATCGTGATGGCGCTGCTGTTTTCCGGGCTGATCGCGCTGCTGTTCGCGGTGCGCGACCGTGTGCTCGCGTGGCAGAAAGGAACCGTCAAATGGTAAGCGCCGCCGTTCTCGAATCGTCCGTTGCCACGCCGCCCGCCGCGCTCGACGCCACGGCGCCGCGCGGCGCGCGGATCGACATCCGCCGCGTGAGCCATGCGTTCGACGGCCCCGGCGGCCCGCTGCCGGTGCTCGACGACGTCACGCTGTCGGTCGCGGCCGGCGAATTCGTCGCGCTGCTCGGCCCGAGCGGCTGCGGAAAATCGACGCTGCTGCGGCTCGTCGCGGGCCTCGACGCCGCGCGGCAAGGCACGATCGCGCAGGACGGCGCGCCGATCGAACGGCCCGATCCGTCGCGCATCGTCGTGTTCCAGGATCCGACGCTCTACCCGTGGCGCCGCGTGCGCGCGAACGTCGCGCTCGGCCTCGAGGCGCGCGGCGTGGCCCGCACGTCGCAGCATCGCGTCGACGATGCGCTCGCGCGCGTCGGGTTGCAGGAATTCTCGAACGTGTTTCCGCATCAGCTGTCGGGCGGGATGGCGCAGCGTGTCGCGCTCGCCCGCGCGCTCGTCAACGATCCGCGCCTGCTGATCCTCGACGAACCGCTCGGCAAGCTCGATTCATTGACGCGGCTGACGATGCAGGCCGAGTTGACCGCGCTGTGGCAACGCGACGGGTTCTCCGCGCTGCTCGTCACGCACGATGTCGAGGAAGCGCTGTTTCTCGCGCAGCGCGTGATCGTGTTCGGGCCGCGGCCCGCACGCATCGTCGCGGAACTGCGTGTCGACCTGCCGTATCCGCGCCATCGCGGCGACCCGCGTCTCGCCGAACTGCGCCACGAAGCGCTGCGGCATCTCGGACTCGATGCGAGCTGGTAGATGCGCAGTGCCGTTCGCAGGATGGCCGGTGCGCGGCAAGGGCCGCGCCGATGAACGCGCCGCCGTTCGCCGACTGGGCGCTCCTGTTCCTGCAACTGCTGTATCGCGCACAGATCGCGTTGGCCCGGGTGCTGCATGCGATCGGCCTGACCGGCGATGCCGACGGACAGGCCGCGTGGCCCTGGGCACACCGCATCGCGCTCGAAACGCTGCGCATCGACGCGGGGCTCACGCGACAGCTTACATTCGCCGTCGCGATGACCACGCTCGCCGCGGCGCTCGGCTGCATCGCACTCGTGTCGCGCAAGTGGCGGGCGGCGGCGGTAATCGCCGCGCTGGCCGTCGCGTGGTTCGCGCCGTGGCCGCCGGCGTCGCTGTGGCTCGCGCCGGCGGCGCCCACGAGTTTCCAGCGCAGTCCCGCCGCGTTTTCCGTCGCGAACCTGATGCGCGGCGCGCATCTGTATGCGCAGCATTGCGCGGCCTGTCACGGCGCGGACGGCCGCGGCGAAGGCCCGCTCGCGGCGAGCCTCGCGCATTGGCCGCCGACCTTCGCGGGCGCACTGCTTGCCCGCCGGCTCGACGGCGAACTGTATTGGCGCATGCGGCACGGTACGCGCGACGCGCGCGGCGCGGCGTCGATGCCGGGCTTTGCCGCGACGCTCGGCCCGGCCGACACCTGGGCCGTGCTCGATTACCTGAAAGCGCTGTCGGCCGGCAGCGGCGCGCAGGCGGAAGGGGCGTGGCCCGTGCCCGTTCCGCTGCCTGCGCTCGACGTGCGCTGCGGCAGCGCCGCGCCGCAACCGCTCGAGCGCTGGCGTGAAGGCCAGCGCGTGCGCATCGTCGCGCTCGCGCCGGGCGGCACGCCGCCGCGGGAAGACCCGCGCTGGCAGACGCTGCTCGTCACCGCCGGCGATACGTCCACGCCGCCACCGCCGGTCGGCACGCGCGCGAACTGCGTCGCATCGACGCCCGATGCATGGCAAGCGTTCGCAACGATTGCCGGCGTGCCGCCCGCTGCGTTCGGCGGCACGCAACTGCTTGCCGACCGGCGCGGCTGGCTGCGGGCGCGCGCAATGGCGGGCCGCGCGGGCTGGTCGGCCGACGACTTGCTGTGCCGCTCGGATGCCGCGGCGCGAGCGCCGGCCGACGCCGCGAACGTCGATCCGCTGACCGCGCTGCTGCTGCGCGTGGACGCCGAACCCGTACGCGACGTGCAGGCCGGGCTCCCGCATTGAATCCCTGAACCGTTTTCCCGACGAACCGAACTTCACGATGAATCCGACCCGACGCCACTTCCTCGCGCAAGCGAGCGCCCTCGCCGCCGCCACCCTCGCCGCCGCGCCGACCACGCTGCATGCGCAATCGGACGTGCGGCCGCTGCTGCGTGCCGGCGACCAGAAAGGCGGCCTGCGCGCGCTGCTCGAAGCGGCCGGCGAACTGAACGGCCTCGCGTACGACATCGCATGGACCGAATTCCCGGCCGCCGCGCCCCTGGCCGAAGCGTTGAACGCGGCGGCCGTCGACTGCGGGCCGATCGGCGACGCGCCGGTGATCTTCGCGCTCGCCTCGGGCGCCCGCATCAAGGTGATCGGCGCGAACCGGTCCGACCCGTACGGCACCGCCGTGCTCGTGCGGCCCGACGCGACGCTGAAGGACGCCGCCGACCTGAAAGGCAAGCGCATCGGCACCACGCGCGGCTCGATCGGCCATTTCGTCACGTTGAAGGCGCTCGACGCGGCCGGCCTGCCGTCCGACGCCGTCTCGTTCCGCTTCCTGCCGCCGGCCGACACGATGCTTGCGCTCGCAACCGGTTCGATCGATGCGTGGGCGACGTGGGAACCCTATACGGCCCTCGCGGAAACGAGCGGCCGCGCGCGCGTGCTCGTCAACGGCCGCGGCCTGTGGTCGGGCTTCAGCTACATCGCGGCGACCGACGCGGCGATCGCGTCGAAGCGCGACGTGCTGCACGACTTCCTGCAACGGGTGGTGCGCGCGCAGGTCTGGTCGTACCGGCACGTCGACGCGTATTCCGCGGCACTCGCGCGCATCATCGGCATCCCGCCGGCGGCCGCGAAGCTGCAGTTCGAGCGCCGCAACACGCGCTGGCAGCCGATCGACGCGACGGTGATCGCCGGGCAGCAGCGCACGGCCGACTTCTACCTGAAGGCCGGGCTGCTGCGCCAGCCGCTCGACGTGCGCACGACCTTCGACCTCGGCTTTCCGCTGGCGTGACCGGCCGCGGCCGTGCGGCGGCCTGCAACCGCCCAAACGGCTTTCGCACGATCTGGCACAATCGCGATTCGACCATCCTGCCCGTGTCAGCCAGCGTCATGCCAGCCATCTCCGAACTCTTCGTCTACCCGATCAAATCCTGCGCCGGCATCGCGCTGTCGCGCGCGCAACTGCTCGAAACGGGCCTCGCGTACGATCGCCACTGGCTGATCACCACCCCGGACGGGATGATGATCACGCAGCGCACGCACCCGCGCCTCGCGCTGATCCGCACCGCGCTCGAGCACGACGCGCTCGTGCTGAACGCGCCGGGCATGCCCGAGATCCGCACGCCGCTCGACGGCGACGCGACGCCGGCCACGCCGAAGATGGCCGCGACCGTCTGGCGCGACACCGTCGACGCGATCGACACGGGCGCCGCGACAGCCGCATGGCTCACCGAATTCCTCGGCACGCCGCTGAAGCTCGCGCGCTTCGGCGCGGATGCGCGGCGCGGCTGCAACCGCAAATGGACCGGCGACATCGACACGCACACGCAGTTCGCGGACGGCTATCCGCTGCTCGTGATCGGCCAGTCGTCGCTCGACGACCTGAACGCGAAGCTCGTCGCGAAAGGCGCGCCGGCGATTCCGATGAACCGCTTCCGCCCGAACATCGTCGTGTCGGATTTCGATGCGTATGAAGAGGATTTCGTCGAGCATCTCGACGCCGAAGGCGACACACCCGTGCGGCTGCGCCTCGTGAAGCTGTGCACGCGTTGCCCGATGCCGACGATCGACCAGGTGACCGGCGCGCCGAACCCGGCGTGGCCGCACGAGCCGACCGACACGATGCAGACGTATCGCGCGAATCCGAACTACGACGACGCGCTGACCTTCGGCATCAATGCGATCGTCGTCGAAGGCGCGGGAGCCTGGCTGGAGGTCGGGCAGTCGCTCGAGGCGGAGATCGGATTCGGCGATTGAGCGATTGGGCGAACCAGCCCTTCTACTGCGCCGCCGTCGGCAACATCACCGTCACGATCAACCCGCCTCCCGCCGCATCGGCCAGCGTCACGCTGCCCTGATGCACGCGCGCGATCTCGCGCACGATCGACAGCCCGAGCCCCGTGCCTTCGACCGTCTGCGTCTTGCTGCCGCGATGGAAGCGCTCGAACACCGCGTCGCGTTCGCCGGCCGGAATGCCCGGCCCGTTGTCGATCACGTCGAGCCGCGCATGGTCGCCATCGCGCGACACGCGCACCGTGATCACCGCGCGGTCGCCCGAATAACGAATCGCGTTGTCGATCAGGTTGCCGATCAATTCGCCGAGCAGGTCCGGTTGGCCGAGCACGTCGACATCCGCCTCGTGCTCGAAGCCGAGATCGATGTCGCGCGCGCGCGCAACCGGCGACCAGTCGAGCGTCACGCTGCGCGCGAGCCGGTGCAGCGCGACCGGCTGGTGCGCGACCGCCTGGCCGCTGTCCGAATCGAGCCGCGACAGCGACAGCAGCTGCTGGACGATCTTCACGGCCTGCCGCACCGCGCCGTTCACGCGCCGCAGATGCACGTTCACGCGCGGCTGCTCGTCCGGCCGCAACGCCAGCTCGACGCCGGCCTGCACCGCCGCGAGCGGGGTCTTCAGCTGATGGGCCGCGTCCGCGAAGAAACGCCGCCGCGCGACCTGCATCCGCTGCGTGCGGCCGATGTACTGGTTGATCGACTCGACGAGCGGCGCGAGTTCGCTCGGCATGCCGCCGGTATCGAGCGGCGTCGGATCGCCGTCGCTGCGCGCGGCGACCGTCGCCGACAGCCGGTTCAGCGGCCGCAGCCCGCGCCCGACGCCGAGCCACACGATCCCGAGCGCGAGCACGACGAGCAGCCCCTCCTGCAGCAGCGAGCCCATCAGGATCTCGCGCGCGAGCGCCTGGCGCGCCTCGATCGTCTCGCCGACCATCACCCACACGATGCGCGTCTGCGCGGTCGGCACGTCGTGCACCGGCACGCGCAGCGCGGCCATGCGCAACTGCTCGCCGCGATAGACGACGTTGTAGTAGCGTGTGACGAACAGCGTGCCGTCGCCCTGCGGCAGCGGCAGGTCCGGATAGCCGGTGATCGTGCGGCCGTTGTCCTCGCGGATCAGGTAATAGATCTTGCCGCCGTCGCCCGACTCGAACATCTCGAGCGCGAGATACGGCAGGTCGACCTCGATCTCGCCCTCGTTGAACCGCACGCCTTCGCGGATCGACTTCAGCGACGACGACAGCGTGCGGTCGAACGCGACGTGCGCGGCGCTCATCGCGCGCTGGTACGTGAGCCACGAGTCGAGCGCGAGCAGTCCGAGCAGCGGCAGCAGCAGCCACAGCGCGACCTGTGCGCGCAGGTTCGGGCGTGTCACCATGCTGGCCGCCGGGCTGCACCGACCAGCGTGGCGGAAAACGCGTGCGGCCTCGCTCCGCGCCCGTGCAGCCGGCCGGCTTTGCCAGGCCGGCAGCGGATGGCAGGCGCGCCCCCGGCAGGCCGCGAACGTGTCGATCCCGCGCAGCGCTTTGGCGCGTACCGCGGCCCCATGCAAAGAAGGCAAGCCCGGCGGTGGTTCATCCGGCCGCCTTCGCTTCGAGCAAGTATCCGAGGCCGCGCAGCGTGACGATCGCGACGCCGGTGTTCTCCAGCTTCTTGCGCAGGCGGTACACGTAGATCTCGATCGCATCCGCGTTGACCGACTCGTCGAGCCCGAAGATCTTCTCCGACAGCGTCTCCTTGTTGATCGCGCGGCCGTTGCGCAGGATCAGCACCTCCAGCACCGAGCGCTCGCGCGGCGTGAGCGGCAGCGGTTCGCCGGCGAGGTGGAAGCTGCGGTCGATACTGTCATACGAAAGCGGCCCGCACTCGACCCGCGAATGCTCGTGGCCGAGGCTGCGCCGGATCAGCGCGCGGGCGCGCGCCTCCAGCTCGGTCAGCTCGAACGGCTTCGCGAGGTAGTCGTCGGCGCCGAGATCGAGCCCCTTCACGCGGTCCTCGACCGAGCCGTGCGCGGTGAGGATCAGCACCGGCACCGGATTGCGGCGCGCGCGCAGCCGCCGCAGCACTTCGAGCCCGTCGAGCTTCGGCAGCCCGAGATCGAGGATCACCAGCGCGTAGTCCTGCGTGCGCAGCACGTGATCCGCCGCCTCCCCGTCCGCCATGTGATCGACCGCGAAGCGCGCGGCACTCAGCGCGTCGTTCAACGACTGCGCAAGGTTCGGGTTGTCTTCGACCAGCAGCACACGCATGGGGACCTCGGGAAATCCATGACACAAAGGACACTATTGTGAACCGAAATGAAAGCAGGCTGAAAGTGCCTCGCAATTAACATCCGCGTCACTCGAACAACACACACGCATAACTGGAGGAAGACATGCCGTTTGCACCGAAGCAGCTCGCCGCCGCGCTGGCGATCGTCCTGGGCACCGCCGCCGGCGCCGCCACCGCGCAGGTTCCGGCCGGGTATCCGGGTAACTACCAAGGTGTCGTGGACGCCGCGAAGAAGGAAGGCAAGCTGATCGTCTACTCGACGACCGACACGGGCCTCGTGCGCCCGCTGATCAAGGACTTCGAAAGCCTGTATGGCGTGAAGGTCGAGTACAACGACATGAACAGCACCGAGCTGTACAACCGCTACATCAGCGAGAACGCCGCGAGCAGCACCAGCGCCGACGTGCTGTGGAGCTCGGCGATGGACCTGCAGGTCAAGCTCGTCAACGACGGCCTGATGACGTCGTACGATTCGCCGGAAAGCGCGAACGTGCCGCAATGGGCGCAATACCAGAAGCAGGCATACGGCACGACGTTCGAGCCGCTCGCGATCGTCTACAACAAGCGGCTGATTCCCGAGAACGAGGTGCCGAAGACGCGCACCGACCTGATCAAGCTGCTCACGTCGCAACCCGACAAGTTCAAAGGCAAGCTGACGACGTACGACGTCGAGAAATCCGGCGTCGGCTTCAACGCGCTGACGCAGGACGCGCACCTGAACGAGAAGGTCACGTGGGAGCTCGTGAAGGCGATCGGCGCGACCGGTCCGAAGCTGCAGTCGAGCACCGGCGCGATGATGGAGCGCATCTCGTCGGGCGAGAACCTGATCGGCTACAACATCATCGGCTCGTATGCGTACGCGAAGGCGAAGAAGGACAAGTCGATCGGCTACGTATTCCCGAAGGACTACACACAAGTCGTGAGCCGCCTGGCCACGATCTCGAAGAAGGCGAAGAATCCGAACGCCGCGAAGCTGTGGGTCGACTACCTGCTGTCGAAGCGCGGCCAGACGCTGATCGCGAACCAGGCGAACCTGTACGCGATTCGCACGGACGTGACCGGCGAAACGTCGGCCGCGAGCCTCACGAAGGAACTCGGCGATTCGCTGAAGCCGATCCCGATCGGCACCGGCCTGCTCGTCTATCTGGACCAGTCGAAGCGGCTCGCGTTCCTGAAGCAATGGCAGCAGGCGATCAAGAGCTGATCCACTGATTCGCTGATCGGCTTCGGCCGACCGACGGCCGCCCGCCGCACGCCGCACGGGCGGCCCCCTTCCCCTTACCGACTTCCTAGAGGCGGCCATCCGGATGGCCGCAGGGGCGAACTCATGCTTTCAACCAGCACACGCGGAGCGGCGCCGGCCGTTCCGCCCACCACCGGCCAGGGCGGCGCGATTCCCGCGCTGCAGGTCAGCAACCTGCAGCCGCTCGCCGGCATGCTGCGCTGGATCGTCGTCGCGGTGCTCACCGTCGCGGTCGCGCTGCCGCTCGGCTTCATCCTGTTCCAGAGCCTGCTTTCCGCGCCGTTCTTCGACGCGAACAAGACGCTCGGCGTCGAAGGCTTCCGCTTCATCTTCACCGACCCGGACTTCTGGTCGGCCGTGAAGAACTCGTTCATCATCGCCGGCGGGATGCTGTTCATCTCGATCCCGCTCGGCGGCATCCTCGCGTTCCTGATGGTGCGCACCGACCTGCCCGGCCGTCGCTGGCTCGAGCCGCTGCTGCTCACGCCCGTGTTCGTGTCGCCGATGGTGCTCGCGTTCGGCTACGTGGTCGCGGCCGGCCCGGTCGGCTTCTATTCCGTGTGGTTCAAGGAACTGTTCGGGGTGCAGAACGTACCCTGGAACGTGTATTCGATCTTCGCGATCACGATGATCGTCGGCCTCACGCACGTGCCGCACGTGTACCTGTACTCGTCGGCCGCGCTGCGCAACCTCGGCTCGGACGTCGAGGAAGCGGCGCGCGTGACGGGGGCGCGGCCGTTCCGCGTCGCGCTCGACGTGAGCCTGCCGATGACGATGCCCGCGCTGCTGTTCGCCGGCGTGCTCGTGTTCTTCCTCGGCTTCGAGGTGTTCGGGCTGCCGCTCGTGCTCGGCGATCCGGAAGGCCACCTCGTGCTCGCGACCTACCTGTACAAGCTGACCAACAAGCTCGGCGTGCCGTCGTATCACCTGATGGCCGCGGTCGCGGTGTGCATCGTCGCGATCACGTTCCCGCTCGTGCTGCTGCAGCGCCGCCTGCTGAAGACCGCGAACCGCTTCGTCACGGTGAAGGGCAAGGCCGGCCGTGCGACGGTGCTGCCGCTCGGCGTATGGCGCTGGGTCGCGCTCGCGATCGTCGCGCTGTGGCTGATGCTGACGGTGATCGTGCCGATCTCGGGCATCGTGCTGCGCGCGTTCGTGAGCAACTGGGGCGAAGGCGTCGCGCTCGCCGAAGCGCTGACGCTGTCGAACTTCGTCGAGCTGTTCGAGCAGGACAACCTCGTTCGCGCGATCGTCAACACGCTCGGCATCGGCGTGATCGGCGGTGCGCTCGCGATCGGCTTCTACTCGCTCGTCGCCTTCGCCGGCCATCGCCGCAACGACTGGGCGACGAAACTGCTCGACTACCTCGTGCTGCTGCCGCGCGCGGTGCCGGGCCTGCTCGCCGGTCTCGCGTTCCTGTGGATCTTCCTGTTCGTGCCGGGCCTGCGCGAGCTGAAGAACTCGATGTGGAGCATCTGGATCGCATACACGGTCGTGTGGCTCGCATACGGGATGCGGCTCATCCAGAGCGCGCTGCTGCAGGTCGGCCCGGAACTCGAGGAAGCCGGCCGCAGCGTCGGCGCGACGCGCAGCCGCGTGTCGCTCGACGTGACGCTGCCGCTCGTGCGCTTCGGCCTGCTCGCCGCGTGGCTGCTGATCTTCATGATCTTCGAGCGCGAATACTCGACCGCCGTCTATCTGCTGTCGCCCGGCACCGAAGTGATCGGCGCGCTGCTCGTGTCGCTATGGGCGACCGGCGCCGTCGACCAGGTTGCCGCGCTCTCTGTCATCAACATCGCGATGGTCGGCGCCGGTCTCGGCGTGGCCCTGCGCTTCGGAGTGAAACTTCATGGATAAGCTCATCGTCGACGACCTGCATCTCAGCTATGGCGCCAACCCGATCCTCAAGGGCGTGTCGTTCGAACTGAAGGCCGGCGAAGTCGTGTGCCTGCTCGGCGCGTCGGGCAGCGGCAAGACCACGCTGCTGCGCGCGGTGGCCGGCCTCGAACAGCCGTCCGACGGGCGCATCCAGCTCGACGACCGCGTGTTCTTCGACGGCGCGCGGCACGTCGACCTGCCGGTCGAACAGCGTTCGCTCGGCCTCGTGTTCCAGTCGTACGCGCTGTGGCCGCACCGCACCGTCGCCGACAACGTCGGCTACGGGCTCAAGCTGCGCCGCGTGGCACCGGCCGAACAGAAGCGCCGCGTGCAGACCGCGCTCGACCAGCTCGGCCTCGGCCATCTCGCCGAGCGCTTTCCGCATCAGCTGTCGGGCGGCCAGCAGCAGCGTGTCGCGATCGCGCGTGCGCTCGTCTACAACCCGCCGGTGATCCTGCTCGACGAGCCGCTGTCGAACCTCGACGCGAAGCTGCGCGAGGAAGCGCGTGCGTGGCTGCGCGAGCTGATCGTGTCGCTCGGGCTGTCGGCGCTCTGCGTGACGCACGACCAGACCGAAGCGATGGCGATGTCCGACCGCATCCTGCTGCTGCGCAACGGCCGCATCGAACAGGAAGGCACGCCGGCCGAGCTGTACGGCGCGCCGCGCTCGCTGTACACGGCCGAATTCATGGGCAGCAACAACCGCATCGACGCGCGCGTCGCGGCCGTCGACGGCGAACGCGTGACGCTCGCCGGCGACGGCTGGGAGCTGCAGGCGCTCGCCCGCGACACGTTCGCGCCGGGCCAGGACGCGCAGGCCGTGATCCGCCTCGAACGCGTGCAGGTCGCCGACGGCCCGGGCGCGAACCGGCTGCAGGCCGACCTCGTCACGTCGATGTATCTCGGCGACCGCTGGGAATACCTGTTCCATTGCGGCGAGATGCGCCTGCGCGCGTTCGGCCACGTGCCGCGCGCGGCCGGCAAGCACTGGATCGAATTCCCGACCAACGACTGCTGGGCGTTCGCGAAAGCGGGCTGAACCGCTTCGCGGCGGCTCGTGTGCCGCCGCGCGTGCATTCAACATGCTTTTGCGACTCGAATCGGCGGACGCTTCATGGCGTCCGCCGATGGCGCACCGAGTACGCGTTTTCCGTTTCGACCAACCCACAACAACCAAGGAGACACCGTCAAAATGAAGTCACGTGCAGAACGTTCTATTCGAACAGTAGTCCTCACCAGTTCAGCCGCGGCAGTAGCCTCTCTCGCGGCGCCGGCCGCGCACGCGCAGTCGTCGGTCACGATCTACGGGATCATGGACGCCGGCATCGAATACACGAACCATGCGGCACCGGATGGCGGCAATTCGTTCAAGCTGAAGTCGGGCAACAAGAACACGTCGCGCTGGGGCTTGCGCGGCGTCGAGGATCTCGGCGGCGGGTTGAAGGCCGTGTTTCGCCTCGAAAGCGGCATCGATCTCGCGAATGGCGCGTCCGACGACGGCCCCGACTCGATCTTCGCGCGCCGTGCGACGGTGGGCCTGAAAGGCAAATGGGGCGAGCTGACGCTTGGCCGCAACTTCACCGTCACGTACGACTACATGATGCCGTTCGACCCGATGGGTTACTCGCAAAACTATTCGTGGGCGTCGTCGTCGATGGCGACCGGCGGGCGCAAGGACGGCATGTTCACGCGCTCGTCGAATGCGGTGCGTTACGACGGTGAATTCAGCGGCTTCAAGTTCGGCGCGCTGTATGGCTTCGGCAACGTGCCGGGCAGCGTGAAGACCAGCTCGAAATACGACTTCGCGCTCGGCTACGAGACCGGCCCGTTCGCGGCGGTGCTCACGTTCGACCGGCAGAACGGCGCGGCCGACAGCGTCACGCCGGCCGATACCGTCAACTACATCCAGGGGATTCACGCGGGCCTGAGCTACGACTTCGGCAACCTGAAGACGATGGCCGGCTATCGCAACTACAAGCGCACGTTTCGCACCGCGGCGGCGAACCAGCTGAGCGATATGTACTGGCTCGGCGGGTCGTACCAGTTCACGCCGACGTTCTCGCTGATCGCGGCCGTCTATCACCAGAACATCAAGGGCGGCACGGATGCCGACCCGACGCTGGTATCGGTTCGGGCGCAATACGCGCTGTCGAAGCGCACGGTGCTGTACGCGGCCGGCGCGTTCGCGATCGCGAAACACGACCAGAAGGTCGGCGTGTCGCGCGATTTCGCCGGGTATGGCACGACGCAGGTCGGCGTGACGGCGGGGATTCAGCAGCGGTTCTGAGTGTGACGACGCGGGCGGCGGGTGACTTTCATGTCGCGCCGCCCGTTGTCGGTACGCACCACCGCCCGTCTTCGCACTGCACGTTCGCATTCGTCGAACGGCTCAACGCGACGGTGGACGCCCGGCTGCCGATGGTGCGCGCACCGATCGCGTCACGTCCACGGCCTGCGGACGGTCAATCGCCGCGCATCGTGAATACCGGGCGCACCCGACTGTTCGCATCGCCCCAGTGCTCGCCGACCGCCGACAGCAGCACCGTGCGCGTTTCGAGCGTCAGCCCCGCCGGGCCTGCCGCGTCGAATACGCCGCGCACCGAAGCCAGCAACCCCGGCAGCGACACGCTGCCAATACCGCTGCCCAGCAATTCGATCGCGGTGGCACGCAATACGGCGCCCGGCAGCAGCACGTCCGCGCCGCCGATCGAGCCGATCTGCACGAAGCGCAACCGACGGCCGTCGGGCGTCGCCTTCGCGGCGGAAATCAGCAGTGCGAGCGCGCTCGCCCCCCAAAGATAGTCGAGCACGACGTCCACACCCGCGCGGAAATGCGGTTCGAGCGCGCGGGCCAGATGCGCGTCGTCCTGTTGAAGCGACACGACGGCGTCTGCACCGGCGTTCAGCAACGCGTCCAGCGCGGCCGCGTTGCGGCCCGTCGCGATCACCTTCGCGGCGCCCAGATGCTTTGCGATCCGCACCGCGAGCCCGCCCGAGGCGCCCGTCGCGCCGTTGACCAGCACCGTCTCGCCCGCGACCAGCCGCGCGCGCTCGGTCAGCGCCGCCCAGGACGACATGCCGGGAATTGCGATAGCGGCGGCCGTCACGTCGTCGAGGTTGTCCGGCAGCGGCACGCACTGCGCGTCGGGCACGATCGTGCGTTCGGCCATCGCACCGAACGGCGCGGGCGCGCCGAAGAAATAGACGCGCCGGCCGTCGTCGCCGCGCCCCACGCCGTCGACGCCGACGACGAACGGATAGCCGCCGCCGGACGAATAGTGCGTGCCCGCCGCGCGCGCCTGCGCAAGACGGCTCAACGCGGACGCCGTCACGTCGATCAGACGGTGGCCGGGTATCGCATGCGGCGCTTCGAACTCCATATGAACGGGGCGCTCGCCGGCGCCCGTCACGACTGCTGCTTTCATGCCGACTCCTTGATTGATGGATCTCGATCGACGGTTCCGTCGTGTATCAGCGTGCGTCGAGCCACGCGCGCAGTGCTGGATCGCGCACTTCCAGCACGTCGAACAGGCCGAGCGCACGCAGCGCGGGCAATGCGTCGAGCGCGTCGGCTTCGGCACGGGCGCGCTCGGCGGGCGCCGCATCCGGATCGGTCAGCACGCGCGCATTGACCAGGAGCGCGCCGACGGTGCCCTTGCGGATCGTCGTTCCGCCGGCCTCGATCCGGTCGGCATGGTCGGGAAGCATCTGTTCGGCTCGCATCGCGTGGTACTCCGGTTGTCATCGATGGACGCAGTTTAGGCGTGCGCAGCCGGCCGATCTCCGGTATAACAGTCATTCGATACTGAAATCCGGCCATGACCGATCCACTCCTGCCCGTCCGATTCGTCACGTCCGACGACGGCCCGTTCGTCGTCGCCGCCGTGCTGTCGCAGCGCGACCCGCGCATCACGCCGCCGCATGCGCACGCGCGCGGCCAGCTCGTCGGCGCACTGAGCGGCGTGGTGTCGATCGGCCTCGACGACCAGGACTGGGTCGTACCGGCGATTCATGCGATCTGGATTCCGCCGCATTGCCGGCATTCGCTGCGCTCGTTCGGGCCGATTTCCGGATGGTCGGCGTTCGTCGCCGAAGCGCGGTGCGCGGGGTTGCCTGACGCGCCGCGCGCGATCCGCACCACGCCGCTGCTGCGCGAAGCAGTGCAGCGCGCGGCAAGCTGGGGCGATGCGGAACTCGATGCCGCGCAGGCGCGCATTGCCGACGTGATCCTCGACGAGATCGCGTCGTCGGAGGTCGAAGCACTGGGGCTGGTGCGGCCGCAGGATCCGCGGCTCATGAAGATCACCGATGCGCTCGCCACGAACCTCGCGAACAACCGGCGACTGGAGGAATGGGCAGCATGGGCCGGCATCGGTGCCCGGACGATGAGCCGCCGCTTCGTCGCCGAGACAGGGCTGACGTTCGCGCAGTGGCGTCAGCAGGCACGGCTGCTGCGGGCGCTGGAGAAAATCGCCGACGGCGTGCCGGTCACGACGATCGCGCTCGATCTCGGGTATGACAACGTGAGCGCGTTCATCGACATGTTCCGGCGGGCGACGGGGACGACGCCGGGAAGGTATATGGAAGCGGGACGACGTCGAGAGCAATAGGTGCGACCACAAGCAGGCATCGAGCAGAACGGCGGAAGGCAGTCGAAAACCGCCGGCCGCCGCTTCGTCAATGTATGCCGCCGCGCATTTTCGTTACGCCGTGCCGCGATCCGAAACCGATCTTCCCGGTTTCGCCATTCCGTCTTGGCTTGGACTACCGTCGACCAGCCCGTTTCGCCTCATACGCGATCCGGTTTACGGCACCCTTTGATTGCCACTGATTGCCAGCGTGCTCGTTTCCAGTGCAGCGACGCCGTGACCATCGGGTACATGGAGTCGCCCCTGCAACATACTGCTCTTTTGCCGGGTAGCCGGGGGAGTAACCGCCTTCGCCGCATTGATCAGTGTTTGTACATCACCGTTCCATTTGGGTAGTAACGCTGGCGGTAATGGCAATACCTTGTCCAAGTTGGGAAGTTTCAAGCGCCCGTCGTAACGCTTCAAGACATCGGCAATTTTGCTATAGCGCTGAGCACGCGCTTTGTCGATATGACCGACCAGGTTCGTTCCATTTTCGAGATCCATGCCGTCGAATTCCGGAACAAGGCTATCGGCACACTTGGCACTCCCCAGCTTTACACCCTCATGCAAGACGTTCAGCGCACGGTGCTTTGCCTCGGGTGAATTGGGGCGCGCGTAAATCAGACTCAGCTTCTCGGCAGCATCTCCATATCCTTGTGCAAAGGCACACTCAAGCATCTTGGTTCCCACCGACTGGTTGGCCCAAAACCCCTCGCTGGGGTTATCGTAAGCTGCTGCCAGCTTATATCCCAGAAACGCCATTGCTGCCGGACTGCCCATATCTGCGGCCCTCTGAAAGAACGCGTAGGCGCTCGTGGCATCCCCTCCGTTGACCACACCATTAAGGTGATAGGTGCCCATCCTGTCGTATGCGTCAGGAATGTCGAGCCTCATGGCCTTCTCGACCCATTGAATTGCGACTTCCGGGTTGTGTTCCGGTACACCGGGACGATTACTCAAAATCAGCGACGCCAGATTCAGCATCGACTTCCAATGGTTTCTGCCAGCCGCCTGCAGGTAGAGCTGATAAACCTTTGAGTAGTCGATGTTGTCGGCAGGCAGGGTCGGGTCGTCCAATGTCAACGCTTGCTGAAACCACATCTCCGATTGCGTATCTACAGGGGGCATCCGTTGTGCCTCATATACGCAGATGAAGTCTTTTCGATGTGGGTCGAAGAGCGGAAGTTTTTCGTAACGTGGCAGATCGGACATAGCCGTGGTCAGCTTATTACCGAGAGGAGTCAGGATACCTGCATGCGCTGCCGTTACAAGCAGCAAAGCAGAAAGCGCAACACGCAACGCACCAATTAAAAATTTCATGCGAAGTCCAGTTAGGCAACATCTCCATTCGGAACCGAAATTGAACCGTACAAAGTCGTGGTTGAGCGATGGTCCACAAACGGCGACAACAAGCTCGAGATCGAACAGATTGTCGACGAACACATCGGGATGCTGGGCTTCCACACCGTATGTCGACAGCACTTATTCCGGGAAATCCTTCTGATTGAACGTCACGATCACGCTGGCGTTGCAACGGATCGCGGCAGCGAGCATGTGTCGATCTCCCGCATCCGGCAAGGTTAGCCCTTCAATCAGCGCTTCATGCATCGTAGACCGCCGTGAATGGCGAACTCGTCATTCGTAGCCCATCCCGTGTTCCTGCGCCAGTCGGCTCAATTCATCCATCGCGGCCGCGCTCGCCTGATCGCGCTCGGTTTTGTAGCGCATCAAATCGGAAAATCGCACGCGGCGATGCTTGCCAGTCTTGTGATGCGGCAGCGCATTCGATTCAAGCAGCTTGATCAAATGCGGGCGAGAAACGTTGAGCAGATCGGCAGCTTCCTGCGTCGTCAGTTCCGCATGGACCGGCACGACCTTGACGGCATTGCCGTCGGCCAACTCGGCGAGGATATCGACCAGCAAACGTAATGCGGAAGTCGGAAGCTCGACCTGATGTGCGCGATTCTCGTCATCGAAAATCTGGATGCGTTGTATTTCCGTTCGCGTGGCCAGATACGCTGCGAGCGCGCGCTGCCCTTCGACAGCCGCCCGCATCTCACGCTCGACGGGCAAGATCGTCTCGGCCATCGTGGAATGAGGCATCGCGCGCTCCAAGGAGGTTTGTTGATGGCGCGATTTTATTCGAAACAATCGAAACTCGCAACAAACGAAACAGAATGCGTCCCTTATAAAAGATCCCGTCCGCTTCGCTCAATACGTCCCATCCCCCTTCTTCACCGCGCCCCCACCGTTCCCCTTGAACTGCGCCGCCAACCGCTCCGCACTCCGCGCCAGCAACGTCGTATCGACCCCCACCGCAACAAACAACGCCCCCGCTTCCAGATACCGCCGCGCCGCCGCCTCATCCGCGCTGAGAATGCCCGGCGCCTTGCCTGCCGCCTTGATCGCCCGGATCGCGCCGTCGATCGCCGCCTGCACGTCCGGATGCCCCGGATTGCCGAGGTGCCCGAGATCGGCCGCCAGATCGGCCGGCCCGATGAACACGCCATCGACGCCGTCCACCCGTGCAATCGCATCGATCGCGTCGAGCCCGGCACGCGTCTCGACCTGCACGAGCACGGCCATCTCGTCGTTCGCGCGATGCAGGTAATCGCCGACGCGGTTCCACCGCGACGCGCGCGCGAGCGCACTGCCGACGCCGCGGATCCCGTGCGGCGGATAACGCGTCGCGGCCACCGCCGCGCGCGCTTCGTCGGCGCTCTGCACCATCGGCACGAGCAACGTCTGCGCGCCGAGATCGAGCACCTGCTTGACGATCACCGGATCGTTCCACGGCACGCGCACGACCGGCTGCGACGGATACGGCGCGATCGCCTGCAACTGTGCGAGGATCGTCGGCACCGTGTTCGGCGCATGTTCGCCGTCGATCAGCAGCCAGTCGAAACCGGCGCCCGCGACGACTTCGGCGCTGTACGGATTCGCGAGGCCGAGCCACAACCCGACCTGCGCGTCGCCACGCGTGAGCGCGGCCTTGAAGACATTCGACGGAATCTGCATCGCTCGCTCACCTCACGCGAAATAGCACTGGATCGTCCCGAGCGGGCCATAGTCGACGCTGAACGTGTCGCCCGAGCGCGCCGCGCACGGCCGCGTGAACGAGCCGCCGAGCACGACCTGCCCCGGCTCCAGCGCGACGTCGAAGCGCGACAGCCGATTCGCCAGCCACGCGACGCCATTGGCCGGATGGTTCAGCACGCCGGCCGCGACGCCCGTTTCCTCGACCACGCCGTTGCGCGACATGATCGCCGCGACCCAGCGCAGGTCGACGTCCTGCGGCCGCACCGGCCGCCCGCCGATCACGACGCCCGCGTTCGCCGCGTTGTCGGCGATCGTGTCGAACACCTTGCGCGGCCGCTTCGTATCGGGGTCGATCGACTGGCTGCGCGCGTCGATGATCTCGAGCGCGGGCACCACGTAATCGACCGCGTCGTACACGTCGAAGATCGTGCAGTTCGGGCCGGTGAGCCGCTTGCCGAGCACGAACGCGAGTTCGACCTCGACGCGCGGCACGATGAAGCGCCCGGCCGGGATCGTGCCGCCGTCGTCGAAGAACATGTCGTCGAGCAGCGCGCCGTAATCGGGCTCGTCGATCTGCGACGTGTTCTGCATCGCCTTCGACGTGAGGCCGATCTTGTGCCCCTTGAGCGTGCGGCCTTCCGCGAGCTTGAGGGCGACCCACGCGCGCTGGATCGCATACGCGTCGTCGATCGTGATGTCGGGATGGTCGAGCGAGATCTGGCGGATCTGCTTGCGTTCGCGCTCGGCGTCGTGCAGACGCTGCGCGAGCTGGTCGATGATGGCGGGTTCGAGCATGGTCGGATCGGGAATGGGGTTCAGCCGGCCCGCTTGTAGCGGGCGTGAATGTTGTTGTGCTTGTACGAGCCGCTTTCGCTGAACTCGGTCAGCTCCATCGACAGCGCGAGATAGCGCTTCGCGTACAGCTCCGCGAAATGCGCCTTGATCGCATCGAACAGCGCGTCGCACGCGGCCTGCTTGGTCTCGTCGCTGCGGCCCGAGCCGATCTTCAGCGTCACGTGGACGAACGCGTCGTCCTCCGTGCCGTCGGCGACGCAGTAATCCTGCAGCTCGATCGCGCGCGAGCGGATGCCGCCGGTCGGAAACACGCCGCCCTGCGCGATCAGCGTCGCGTTGATCGTGCGCAGCAGCGCGGGAATGCGCGCGTCGTCGCGGATGTTCGCGGTGTATTCGACGACGATGTGTGGCATGGCAACGCTCCGGATAAGTGATGCGGCGCTCAGGCGAGCGGGAAGATCGCGTTGATCTGCCCGGTGCCCGAGCTCGCGAAATAGTCGGTGACGATCTCGACCGGCTTGTCGTAACGATCCCAGCCGAGCAGGCCGAGCAGCATCGCCGTGTCGTGCATGCCGCCTTCGCCGTGACAATGCGTGTTGTACTCGGGCAGCATCGCGCAGAAGGTCTTGAAATCGCCCTGCTTCCACAGCTCGACCACGCGCAGGTCGACCTGCCGGAAGAACTCGCGGCTGATCTCGTGAATCGATTCCTCCGGGCTGCCGTTGTCGTTGAAGCGATGCGACAGCGAGCCGCTCGCGAGGAACGCGACGTTCGAATCGCTCTTTTCGATCGCCTCGAGCAGCGCCTCGCCGAAGCGCCGGCTTTCGTCGAGCTGATGCCACATGCACCAGCCCGCGATCGACACGACCTTGAAGTGCTGGTCGCCGTTCATGTAGCGCATCGGCACGAGCGTGCCGTATTCGAGTTCGAGGCTGTCGATCTCGTGTGCGCGCGTCGCGATACCGCGTGCGCTGGCCGTCTCCGCGATCAGGCGGCCGAGTGCCGGGTTGCCCGGATACGCGTACTGCATGTCGCGAATGAAGTGCGGCAGCTCGTTGCTGGTATACGTACCCGCGAACCGCGCATTGCAGTTCACGTGATAGCCGGCGTTGACGAGCCAGTGCACGTCCGACACGACGATCGTATCGACGCCGAGCGCGCGGCAGCGCTCGCCGATCAGCTGGTGGCCGCGGATCGCCGCTTCGCGGCAGCCGTGATGCCTGCCGGGCAACTCCGACAGGTACATCGACGGCACGTGCGTGATCTTCGCGGCGAGGGACAGTTTGCCCATCGTTCAAGTCTCCGTATCGTTCGTTCTTGCTGGCAGCGCCACGACCCGCGCCCGTCACACGCCCCAGCGGGGAATGTGATGCGAACCCATCGAGATGCACACGTTCTTGATCTCCGCGAACACCTCGAAGCTGTACTCGCCGCCTTCGCGCCCGGTGCCCGACTCCTTCACGCCACCGAACGGCTGGCGCAGGTCGCGCACGTTCTGGCTGTTCACGAACACCATCCCGGCCTCGATGCCGCGCGCGAGGCGATGCACCTTGCCGACGTCCTGCGTCCAGATGTACGACGCGAGCCCGTAGGACGTGTCGTTCGCAAGCCGCAGCCCTTCCTCCTCGTTCTCGAACGGAATCAGGCACGCGACCGGCCCGAAGATCTCTTCCTGCGCGATGCGCATCCGGTTGTCGACGTCGGCGAACACGGTCGGGCGCACGAAATTGCCGTTGCGCAGATGGTCGGCAAGGCCGGCCGGCTTGTCCGCACCGCCTGCCACCACGCGCGCGCCTTCCTGCTCGCCGATCCGGATGTAGCCGGTCACCTTCTCCCAGTGCTGGCGCGTGATCATCGCGCCGAGCTGCGTCGCCTGATCGGACGGATCGCCGACCACCAGGTTGTTCGCACGGCGCGCGAATTCCTGCACGAAGCGGTCGTAGATCGTGCGCTGCACGAAGATCCGCGAGCCCGCGGTACAGCGCTCGCCGTTGATCGAGAAGATCGTGAACAGCGACGCGTCGAGCGCGCGGTCGAAATCGGCATCGTCGAAAATCAGCACGGGCGACTTGCCGCCGAGCTCCATCGAGTATTTCTTCAGGCCCGCGCGCTCCATGATGCGCTTGCCCGTGACCGTGCCGCCCGTGAACGACACCGCGCGCACGTCCGGATGGCGCACCAGCGCGTCGCCGGCCGTCGCGCCGTATCCCTGCACGACGTTCAGCACGCCCGCCGGAATGCCGGCTTCGAGCGCGAGCCGGCCGAGCTGGTCGGCCGTCAGCGGCGACAGCTCCGACATCTTCAGCACGGCCGTGTTGCCGAGCGCGAGACACGGCGCCGTCTTCCACGTCGCGGTCATGAACGGCACGTTCCACGGCGACACCAGCGCGCACACGCCGACCGGCTGGTACAGCGTGTAGTTCAGCATCTGGTCGTCGACCGGATACGTGCGGCCGTTCATCTGCACGCACACTTCCGCGAAGAAGTTGAAGTTCTCGGACGCGCGCGGAATCAGCTGCTTGCTCGTCTGCGCGATCGGCAGGCCGGTGTCCTGCGTCTCGAGCGCGGCGAGCATCGGCACGTTCTTCTCGATCAGCTCGCCGAGCTTGCGCATCAGCTTCGCGCGCTCCTTCGCGGGCGTGTTCGCCCACTTCGGGAATGCGTCCTTCGCCGCGCGCACGGCCGCGTCGACTTCGGCCTCGCCGGCCGACGCGACGTCGGTGATCGCGTCGCCCGTCGCGGGATTCAGCGTCGTGAAGGTCTCGCGGCTCTCGACCTCACGGCCGCCGATCCAGTGCTTGATGGTCATGTGCTCTCCTTGGGCGACGGGCTCAGCCGGCGCGATAGTAGTCTGCTTCGCCGACGATCGTGTTCACGAGCCGGCCGATTCCTTCGATTTCGGTCACCACCTCGTCGCCCGGCTTCGTGTCGGCCAGCCCTTCCGGCGTGCCGGTCAGGATCAGGTCGCCCGGCGAGAGCGTCATGAAACTGCTGATGTGCTCGATCAGTGCGGGCACGTCGAAGATCATGTCGCGCGTGCTACCGCGCTGCGTCTCCCGGCCGTTCACCGTCGTGCGCAGCGTCAGGTCGCCCGCGTCGCCGATCTCGTCGCGGCTGACGAACCACGGCCCGAGCGGCGTGCAGGTGTCGCGGTTCTTCACGCGCAGGTTCGGGCGGTAGTAGTTTTCGAGGTAATCGCGGATCGCGTAGTCGTTCGCGACCGTGTAGCCGGCGACGTGGTCGAGCGCCTGCGCGCGGCTCACGTTGCGCGCCGGGCGGCCGATCACGACGGCCAGCTCGCACTCGTAGTGCATGTGCGTCGCGTCCGCCGGGCGCACGGTGCGCGAGCGGTGACCGATGAACGTGTTCGGCCCCTTCAGGAAGATCAGCGGCTCGCTCGGCGCCTTGAACGCGAGTTCCTTCGCGTGGTCCGCGTAGTTGAGGCCGAGCGCGAACGTCGTGCGCGGCGCGACGGGCGGCAGCCACGTCACCACGTCCTCGGCGACCACGCGGCCCGTGTCGAGGCGGATCGCGCCGTCGCCGGCCGGTTCGGCCGCATGCAGTGCGCCGTTGTAGATCACGCGCGCCGTCTTCATCGTGCTTCCTCCGCAATCAGCGTATGCCGCAACGTGCCGATGCCGGCGGCGGTAATCTCGATCGTGCTGCCCGCGCGGGCACGCGGTGCGCCACCCGCGACGCCGAGCAGCAGCACGTCGCCCGTGTCGAACGACATGAACGCCGTCACGTCGGCGATCAGTTCCCGCACCGGGCGGATCAGCGTGGCGGTCGACGCGGACACCACGGCATCGCCGTCGATCCGCACGGTCAGGCCGATCGCGTCGACATCGCCGAGCGCGGCCGCCGGCACGATCGCCGGGCCCAGCGGGCAGAAGCCGTCGCGACACTTGAAGCGCACGGCCGGACGGTAGTAATCGGGATGCGGAACCGACACGTCGCTCGCGAGCGTGAAGCCGTGCACGTAATCGAGCGCCTGCGCGGCCGGCACGCGCGTCGCGCGCCGCGAGAACACGACGGCCAGCGACGCGCCGATCTCCAGCGCGTCGACGCCCGCGGGCACCACGACGGCCGCGCCATCGGCCGCATGCGTGTTGGCCGGTTTGATGTAAAGGATCGGCGCCTGCGGCGGACGACCGTAAGGCGGTGCGTGCACGGCATCGCCGAGCGCGTCGAGTGCGGCGCGCTCGTTGAGCAGCGCACCGTAGACGGTACCGATGGCGACCGGCAGCGGCGGCGCCGCGGCGGTCCTGCAAGACAGCTCCATGCGTCATTCCCCTGCCGCGCGTCGCGGCGCATCGTCAATAGTTAACATCTTAAGTAAACAATCGGACGCTGGCAACCGCGATTACCCTGATACATGAAATTCAGCACCGTCGGCTGTTAAGATTGATGCGTCCCCGTCCATTCCCCACCCCCGATGAACCGTACGCTCGACCATCGCAACCTGGCCATGCTGCTGCTCGAGGCCCGCGAAACGCTGATGGGCCTGTTCCGCCCCATTCTCAAGGAATTCGCGCTGACCGAACAGCAATGGCGGATCATCCGCGTGCTCGACGGCGAGCCGGCGAATGCGCTCGAAGCGGGACAGATCGCGCGCCGCTGCTGCATCCTCAGCCCGAGCCTCACCGGCGTGCTGGAACGGATGGAGCGCGACGGCCTGATTACGCGCACACGCGCGCAGGAAGATCAGCGCCGGCTGCTGGTGAGCCTGACGCCGCAAAGCAGGAAGCTGGTGACCGAAATCGGCCCGCGCATCGACGAGCAGTATCGCCAGCTCGAAGCGCGTTTCGGCCAGGACGGCCTGGACGACATCTACCGCGCGCTCGACCGGCTGATCGAACTCGGCAGCGCGTCGTAGGGCCTGCCGCGGCCGGACCGCGGCGAGCGGCGGCGGGCGAACCCGAACCCGGGAACCGGCAAGCCGCTGATCGCGCGGGCCGTCAGTGCAGCGCCCCGCGCATCAGTTGGGTCACCGCGACGCCGCGGGACGTGCGCATGCATTCCTCGACGTAATCGATGAACGGCAGCGGCTCGAAATCGATTTCGTCGCGCACGCGGCGGTTGTCGAACACGCGATCGACCGTCGCGAACTCCGCGCCACGCTGCAACGCCCGGCCGATCACGCGCTCGAGCGCCGGATCGGACCGCCCGAGCACGTCGCGCACCACGAGCGGCAGGTCGGCCGGCGCGCACGCGGCGTAACGCGGCGCGCCCGTCATGCCGGCCGCCTCGTCCATCGCACGCACGATCTGCGCGACCTGCGGCGCCTCGTCGCCGGCCGACACGTGGTACACGTCGTGCATCAGCGTCGGCTTCACGGCCAGCAGCATCGTCGCGCGTGCGACGTCGTCGACCGACACGATGTCGATGCGCGTCATCGGCCGTGCCGTGAAGCGGCGCGCCGCGTGCGCGACGCGGAACATCCAGAACGAATTCGGCGCGGGCCGCGTGCCGAGCACCGTGTGACCGACGACGTGCGACGGACGCACGACGACGAGCGGCAGCCCGAGCGCGCGCAGGCGCTGCTCCGTTTCCGCCTTCGCCTGCAGGTAGCCGGCCGCGAGCACCGCGCCGTGCAGCCCGTCGCCGGCCTGCGCCGCGTCGCTCGCCGCCGCACCCGCCATTTCCTCGTAAACGATCCCGCCGCGGCCCGCATGCGCGTAAGCGGTGCCGACGTACACGAAACGCTGCAGTTGCGGTGCGTGCGCGAACCGCTCGGCAAAGCGCAGCGAATCGGCGAGATCAGCCCGCAGATGCGAACCGTCGGCCGGCGACGCGTGGCCTGCGCAGTGAATCACGTGCGTCGCGCCGGCGAGACGCGGCGCGTCGGCGCCCTGCCACACGTCGCCGAGTGTACCGACGACCACGTTCGCGTCGCCGAGACGCGATGCCCAGTACGGCGCGAGCCCTGCGCGCAGCGCCGCTTCACGCAAACGCGCGACCGCGTGGCCGCGATTCCCGGCGCGCACGACACACACGATGCGCTCGAGCAAGCCTGCGTTGACGAGCGCCGCCAGCACGGTACTGCCGATGAAGCCGGTGGCGCCGGTGAGCACCAGCCGCCCGACGTTGGCCGCCGCGACCGGCGCGCTGGCCGGCGACACGAGGCTCGTGCGCCAGTTGAGCGACAACGCGGTTTTCCAGATCAGCACGATAGTCTCCTTCGAAGAATCGGCCGGACGGCGCGGCAGCCCCGGATCGCGGCGCTGCGCACGGCGGTCGGCCGGGCCGGGGCCGACGCTCGCCCCGGCAGTCCCGACCGGCTGCGGCCCGCGATCGCGTCGATCGCGTCTCTGACACGAGGCGGCGGCTTGCCACGGACGGGCCGTCCGCGGCGCAGGATCGGGAAAATCCAAGTGTGGGGCCGGATCGTCCGCAAGTCTGTCCTGAAAGTTTCGTGAAAGTGTGTGGATTTGTGCACGAATGTCGGGGTGTGTCGTGCCGGCCGGGTCGTCAACTCGGTGAAACGCCCGGTCGGGCAGCTTGCGACGGAGGTTCGCCGGCGTGCTGCGGGCCAGCGCTTCGGCGCGACACATCGACGCGCCCCGGCCTAGTCATCGCATATCCCGGGCCGACCCGGAGCGAGGCCGCGGCACGCAGATCGCGGTGTCGTCTGCGTCTGCACGCGGGGCCGGAATCCGCGCGTATCGTCAGACGTCCTTTCATCCGAGACACCAATAGACACAATGCGGATTTATTGAGGATTATCGCTTGCGTTTCACTGCAGTCTATCTAGACTATCCAAACCAAATCGGTCGAATGTGTCATTTTCTACTTTCCAGGAGACGTTCCAATGCGCCTCACTATCCGGATTAATGGCAGCGAATCGGCAACCCGGCACTCGTACGCGGTGTTGTGGGTCGATACCGACGAGCGGCTGTGGTCGCGCGAGGCACACCAGGGCATCGATCTCCCGGCCTGGGGCAAGGTTCGGGACGTGGAAGGCGCGATGGCCCTCTGCGCCGCCGACAGCGGGAATGCCGTGTGCCAGTTGAAGGGCCTGTCGTTCAGCGCGATGCAGCGCGAACAAGGTCCCGCGGTGCTCGCCGGCGAGCACCCCGACGGCGCGTGGCGCCTGCAGGCGGTCGATCGCTCCACGGCGGAGCCGGAATACCACGAATTCATTTCCGTCGCGCGATAGGTATTTTTGACGGCAATCCTCTGCGGTTTTCGGGTTTATTCCGGTTTCCGTGATATTCATTTCGATATTCAGAAATAACGGCGCCTCCCTTCGAGGCGTTTTTATTTTTCCGTCCCGAAAATAATCGGGGCCGGGTTGATTGAATCGCGTCCGCGGTCACGACCCGCCGCGCCATTCCGATTCGTCGGCGACATCGGGCAATGCCCGCGCCGCCGTCCCCGCCTTCGTCCCCGCCTTCGTCCCCGCCTTCGTCCCCGCCTTCATCCCGCCTTTTCCGCCCGAAGCCCGGTCGCCGACGCGCGTCTTTTACGGGGCCGAAGCACAGTTTCCCCACACGACGTTTACTCATTTATTACAATCACATTATTCCGACTGACTTGCCGCCGTCCGGCGGCCCGACCCGGCCCTTGCATGCGCGTGAAAAAGAAGACCCACCCCGCCGATCCGTACGCCGCCGCGACCAAGCACCCGATGCTCGCGTCGCGCTTGCCGATGTGGCGCTCGAAGCTGGTCGTGATCATGGTGTCCCTCGGTTTCGCCGCGCTTATCGGACGCGCGTTCTGGGTGCAGGTCGCGAACCAGGATTTCTATGTCGGTGAGGGCCAGAAGCGCTACCAGCGCACGATCGAGCTCGACGCGATGCGCGGGCGCATCGTCGACCGCAACGGCGCGATGCTCGCGGTCAGCCTGTCGACCTATGAAATCTGGGCGAATCCGAAACAGGTCGCCGAAATCGACTATCCGCAGATCGCGAAGCTGCTCGACATGCCGCTCGCGGAGGTGAAGCGCCGCCTGCGCAACGACCGTACGTTCGTGCTGCTCAAGCGGCAGATCGACGCCGAGACCGCAAGCCGGCTCGGCAAGCTCGAAATCGACGGCATCACGCAGATCGCCGATTCGAAGCGCTTCTATCCGGAGGGCGAATCGGCCGCGCACGTGGTCGGCTTCACCAACGTCGAGGACAAGGGCCAGGAAGGCGTCGAGCTCGCGGCGAACGGGCGGCTGTCGGGTACGTCCGGGCAGCGCGAGGTGATCCGCGACCGGCTCGGCCGCATCGTGTCCGACACGCGCCCGCTCGTGCCCGCGCAGCACGGCGCGACGATCGAACTGACGATCGACCGGCGGATCCAGCAACTCGCGTTCAGCCAGCTCAAGGCCGCGGTGCTCGAGAACAACGCGGTGGCCGGCAGCGTCGTCGTGCTCGACGCGCAGAACGGCGAAATCCTTGCGCTCGCGAACTATCCGACCTTCGACCCGAACGACCGTGCACGCCTCACGGGCCAGCAGCTGCGCAACCGTGCGGTGATCGACACGTTCGAGCCGGGCTCGACGATCAAGCCGCTCGTCGTCGCGCTGTCGATCGACGAGCGCAAGGTCACGCCGAACACGATCATCAACACGTCGCCGGGCACCTACAAGATCGGCCCGGCCGTGATCCACGACACGTCGAACCACGGCTCGCTGACCGTCTCGCAGGCACTGCAGAAGTCGAGCAACGTCGCGCTCGCGAAGCTGGCGCTGAACCTGCCCGCCGAAACGATCTGGAACAAGTACCAGGAATACGGGATCGGCCGCGCGCCGGAACTGACGTTCCCGGGCGTCGCGTCGGGCCGCCTGCGCGGCTACAAGCGCTGGCGGCCGATCGAGCAGGCGACGATGGCGTACGGCTACGGGCTGTCGATGTCGCTGCTGCAGATCGCGCAGACCTACACCGCCTATGCGGGCGACGGCACGCTGCACCCGGTGTCGCTGCTGAGGAACGGCTCCGACCCGCAGACGATCGAGGCCCATCGCGGCCATCGCGTGACGTCGCCGCAGACCGCGGCGGCGATCCGTTCGATGCTCGAGTCGGTCGTCGGCGAAGGCGGCACGGGGCGCCGCGCGCGCGTCGACGGCTACCGGATCGGCGGCAAGACGGGCACGGCGCGCAAGCAGGTCGGCGCAACCTATGCGAAGGGCAAGTACCGCGCCCTGTTCGCGGGGATGGCGCCGATGAGCAACCCCCGCCTGATCGTCGCGGTGATGATCGACGAGCCGCGCGGCAAGGGTTATTACGGCGGCACGGTGGCCGGCCCGGTGTTCTCGTCGGTCACGAGCGGCTCGCTGCAGCTGCTCGGCGTGCCGCCGGACGCGCCGGTCGAGCCGACGCCGAATGCGCCGCTCAAGGCTGCCGTGCCGCAAAAGACGGTCGCGGCGCCGAAGGCCGCCGTGCAACCGAAGACGGCAGCCGGGCAACAGGCGTCGGCACCTGTGAAAACGGCCGCGCAAGCCGGCGCGGCCGTACAGACGAAGGCGGCGGGCTGAAGCCGCCTGGGCGTTGGTGGAGTCGCCGGGGCGTGGCGCGGCGCCGCACAGGTCGGCTGACCGATCGAGATCGGCTGTTCGCTACGTAGAACCCGCCGCACGCGCCGTTCCGAGAGGCCGGCGCAATCCTGTAATCCCGGCGATCCGCGCAGTCGCGGCGATCCTATCGATCCTATCGATCCGAGCGATCCTAGCGATCCGAGCGATCCCGGCCGCTAACCATCAATGCGCGGCCGCCACCGGCTTCGCCATCCTGCCGAGCACGTGCTCGGTCATCCCGCGCGCGAGTTCGCTCTCGCCCATGAACACGGTGCCGATGCCCTCGCTCGACAGCAAGTCGGCCTCGTCGCTGCTGTTCGTGCACAGCACGACCTCCAGCGCCGGATTGAGCGTGCGCGAGATCTCGACGATCTGCCGCACGTCGAATACGTCCGGCAGCGTGACGACCAGCATCCCGGCGCGCGCGATATGCGCCTGCACGAGCACGATCGGCTCGATCGCGTCGCCCGACACGGCCGCGACGCCGTCCGCGCGCAGCTTCTCGACGAGCTCGCGATTCTGCTCGACGACGACATAGGCGATCCCGCGCTCGTCCAGCGCATGCGCGATCCGCGTGCCGACCTTGCCGTAGCCGACAATCACGACCTGGCCGGTCAGGTGCGTCTGCGGCGTCGACATCGGCAGCGCGGCGAGCGGATCGTCGCGTGCCTCGAGCTTGCGCGCGAACGCCGAATGCTTGCGGATCCATGCGAGCGCCGGATCGATCATCGCGAACAGCAGCGTGTTCATCGCGATCGAGATCAGCGCGACCGCGAGAATCAGGCTTTGCCCCTCGGCCGACAGCAGCCCGAGCGCACGGCCGAGCCCCGCGAGGATGAACGAGAACTCGCCGATCTGGGCGAGACCGGCGCCGACCGTCAGCGCGGTGTTCAGCGGATAGCGGAACGCGATCACGAGCGCGACCGCCGCGAGCGTCTTGCCGATCAGCACGATCGCCGCGACCTCGATCACATGCAGCGGCTCGGCGAGCAGCACTTTCGGGTCGAACAGCATCCCGACCGAAATGAAGAACAACACCGAGAACGCGTCGCGCAGCGGCAGCGTCTCGTCGGCGGCACGCCGGCTGAACTCCGACTCGCGCATCATCATCCCGGCGAAGAACGCGCCGAGCGCGAACGACACGTCGAACAGCTTTGCCGCGCCGAACGCGATGCCGACCGCCGCGGCGATCATGCACAGCGTGAACAGTTCGCGCGAACCGGTACGGGCGACGAGCCACAGGATGCGCGGGAACACGCGCTTGCCGACCACGAGCATCAGCGCGATGAACGCGGCGACCTTCAGCATCGTGACGCCGAGCGTGCCCCACACGCTGCCGCCGGCCGCGTGCGCGTCGCCGGGCGGCGTGCCGCCGAGCAGCCCCGCGACGGGCGGCAGCAGCACGAGCACGAGCACCATCACGAGATCCTCGACGACGAGCCAGCCGACCGCGATCCGTCCGTTGACGGTCTCGACGAGCCCGCGCCCCTCGAGCGCCCGCAACAGCACGACCGTGCTCGCGACCGACAGCGCGAGCCCGAACACGAGCGCCGCGCCGAGGCTCCAGCCCCAGGTGAGCGCGAGCCCGCCGCCGAGCAGCGTCGCGACGGTAATCTGGACGACGGCCCCCGGCAGCGCGATCTTGCGCACCGCGAGCAGGTCGCCGAGCGAAAAATGGAGGCCGACGCCGAACATCAGCAGCATCACGCCGACTTCCGCGAGCTGCTGCGCGAGCGACAGGTCGCCGACGAAACCGGGCGTGCCGGGGCCGATCACGATCCCGGCGAGCAGATAGCCGACGAGCGGCGGCATTTTCAGCAGCGACGCGAGGTAACCGAAGATCATCGCGAGACCGAAACCGGCCGCGAGCAACGCAATCAGGCTGATGTCATGAGGCATCCCCCCTCCCGAGTTCTTGTAACTATTTAGTAAGGTTCAAGAATGGAAGGATAAGGGATGAGGCGAAAAATTGGCGCGCCACCGCGAAAAATTCACGCATTGGTGCGCCATTGCGGGGTGCAACCCCGGTCGGGCGGAACGCGCCCCGCGGGCCGGCCGGCGCCGCGAGGCGGAGCGGGTGGGCGGGGCCGATGCCCCGCCGCGTGGGTCAGCGCGACGCTTGCGGGAACCGCGCGCCCGGCGGCGGCTCCGGCCGCGTCGACGGCACGCTCTTGCGCACCTTCGCGACCTGCGCGGCCGTGATCGCCGTCCCCGTATTGCCCCAGCTCGTGCGCACGAAGTTCGACACGTCCGCGACTTCCTGGTCCGACAGGCGCCAGCCGAACGGCGGCATCGTGAAGGTCGACGGCGCGGTGTGCGTGCCCTTCAGCGCGCTGCCCGACAGCACGACGTGGATCACCGAAGTCGGATCGTCGCCCTGCAGGACCGGGTTGCCGGCGAGCGCCGGGAACACCCGCGCGTAGCCGTGGCCGTCGCTGCGGTGGCAGGCCATGCAGTTGTCGCGATAGACCGCCGCGCCCGGCTTGCTCGCGTCGCCGGTCTGCAGCGCGTGCGCGGCCGTCGCGTCGTACGCGTACGGTGTCTCGCCCTGCACCTTTGGCGGCAGCGTCTTCAGGTAGCGTGCGATCGCCGTGAGATCGTCGTCGCTCATGTGCTGCATGCTGTGGCCGACCACGTCCGTCATCCCGCCGAACGCGGCCGTGCGAAGCGTGCGGCCGGTCTTCAGGAACTGCACGATCTCGGTTTCGTTCCACGTGCCGAACCCGGTGCGCGGCTCGCCGCGCAGGCTGGTCGGCACCCAGCCGTCGATCGCCGCGCCGCCGGCCAGGAAGTCGAGGCCGCCCGCGTCGGTCAGCGCGCGTTCCTGCATCGTCGCCGCGCGCGGCGTGTGGCACGCGCCGCAATGGCCGAGCCCCTGCACGAGATACGCGCCGCGCGCGACCACCGGATCGGTGTACGGCGCCGCATCGAACGGCTTCGGCGCCGGCGCGAACATCTTGCGCCAGAACGTCAGCGGCCAGCGCATCGACAGCGGCCACACGATGTCCACCTTGCGGTTCTCGTGCTCGACCGGCGCGACGCCGTGCATGAAGTACGCGTACAGCGCCTTCATGTCGTCGTCGGTCAGCCGCGAATACGACGGGAACGGCATCGCCGGATACATCGTGTCGCCGTTCTTGCGCACGCCCTCGCGCACCGCGCGGGTGAAGTCCTCATACGTCCAGCCGCCGAGGCCCGTCTTCGGGTCCGGCGTGATGTTCGTCGAGTAGATGCCGCCGATCGGCGTGTCGAACTTCAGCCCGCCCGCGAACGGCTTGCCGCCGCTCGCGGTGTGGCACGCGATGCAGTCGCCCGCGCGGGCCAGATATTCGCCGCGCTTGACGAGGTTGGCGTCGGCAGACTGCGCGACCGGTGCGGCGGCCGGGCCCGAAGCCGCGGCGGGCGCGGATGCCGGCTGCGCGAACGCGGCGCCGCCCGCGAGACCGAACGCCGCCCATGCCGTGCCGATCGCCAGTGCGCGCCGCAGCGGGGAAATCCGGCGCGCGGCGTTGTGGTGGTTCACTGTCCTCTTCATACGGTCACCAGCGGGGCGGGATTTTTCAGGTATTGCTCGCGGATCGCACGTGCCGACCAGTAGGCCAGCGCCGCGATGATCCCGGTCGGGTTGTAGCCGATGCCCTGCGGCAGCGCCGACGCGCCCATCACGAACACGTTGTGCACGTCCCAGCACTGCAGGTAGCGGTTCAGCACGCTCGTCTTCGGATCGGTGCCCATGATCGCGCCGCCGACCAGGTGCGTCGTCTGGTACGCGCGCGAATCGAAGTGCTTGCCGAACTCGCGCGTCGACACGCCGATCGCCTTCGGCCCCATCGCTTCCGCGATCTTCTTCATCTGTCCGGTCACGTATTGCGCCATCCTGACGTCGTTGTCCTTCCAGTCGAACGTCATCCGCAACAGCGGCTGGCCGTACGAATCGCGATAGGTCGGATCGAGGTCGAGATACACGTCGCGGTACGACATGTTCGTGCCGTGCGCGTCCATCGAGATCGTGTGCGCGTAGTTGTCCTTCACGGCCTTCTTCCACGCCGAGCCCCACTGCGGCGTGCCCGGCGGCGTCGCGATGCCGCTGATCGGCTTCACGCCGGCCTGGTTCACCCACAGCGGCGAGCCGCCGACGAAGCCGAGCGGGCCGTGGTCGAAGTTGTCGGCGTTGAAGTCGTCCACCGCGACGCCGTTGCCGCCCGCGCCGATGAACGGGTTCGTGTAGGTGTCCTTGTCGAAGAACGCCTTGATCGTCGACAGGTTCTGGTACGCGAAATTGCGGCCCACCACGCCTTCGCCCGAGATCGGGTCGTACGGCTTGCCGATGCCCGACAGCAGCAGCAGGTGCACGTTGTGATACTGGAACGCGGCGACGATCACGAGATCGGCCGGCTGGTGCACTTCACGGCCGGCCGGGTCGACGTAGGTGACGCCCGTCGCGCGCTTCTTCGTGTCGTCGAGGTCCACGCGCAGCACGTGGCACTTCGAGCGCAGCTCGAAGTTCGGCACCTGCTTCAGCGCCGGGAGGATGTTCAGGTTCGGCGATGCCTTCGAGTACATGTAGCACGCGTAGCCGCTGCAGTAGCCGCAGAAGTTGCACGGCCCCATCTGCACGCCGTACGGGTTCGTGTACGGACCCGACGTGTTCGCCGACGGCAGCCGGTACGGATGCAGCCCGAGCGACTTCGCGGCATCGGAGAAGCGCTGCGCCGAATACGTATTGAGCTGCGCGGGCAGCGGGAAGTTGTCGCTGCGGTTCGCCTCGAACACGTTGCCGTCGCCGACCACCTTGCCGCCGACCTTGTACGCCTGCCCCGACGTGCCGAACACCTTCTCGGCGAAGTCGAAATACGGCTCGAGTTCGTCGTAGGTGACGCCCGTGTCCTGGATCGTCATCCCTTCGGGGATGAACTTCTTGCCGTAGCGCTCTTCGTAGTGGCTGCGCAGGCGCAGTTCTTCCGGCGTGATCCGGAAATGCACGCCAGACCAGTGCAGCCCCGCGCCGCCGACGCCCTCGCCCGGCAGGAACGCGGCAAGCTGCCGGTACGGCAGCGCGGTGTCCTGCACGCCGTGGCGGATCGACACGGTCGTCTTCGACAGGTCGAGGAACAGCTTCTTGCGGACGTTGTAGGTCAGCTCATCGATCGTGTTCGGATACGCGCCGTCCGGATAGGTGTCGCGATACTCGCCACGCTCGAGCGCGACGACGTTCAGGCCCGCTTCGGTCAGTTCCTTCGCGAGAATCGCGCCGGTCCAGCCGAAGCCGACGATCACCGCATCGACGTGCGGCTTCTTTTCTGCGGCCATCAGGTGCGCTCCCCGTTGATCGAGACGGGGCCGTACGGATAGGGCTTGCCGTTCTGGTTGACGAAATCCATGAAGTCGGCGCGCGCGCCCGGAAAACCGATCATCTTCCACGCGGCCATGTCGTGATTGCCGCCGTGCACCGGATCGCAGAAGTAGCCTTCGCGCGTGTTCTGCAGCAACAGGCCGAAGAACACCGCGGACGGCACGTCGTCGATCTGCGCGCCGCCTTTTTCCAGTTCGCCGAGCACGGTGTCGCGGGTCGGCGCGTCGAGGTCGGCGAACGCCTTGCCGTGGGCCTTTTCGCAATAGCGGTTGACCGCCGCGATGCCGAGCCGGTAGATGTCGCGCGGCACGAGCTTGAGCTGGTAGCCGAGCTCGGGCACGCCCTGCTGGAACGGCCCCTGCATGTACCACGTCGCGCCGTGCGCGTACGGGGTTTCCATCTGGCGGTCGATGAATTCGGGCACGCCGGATTCGAGCGCGCCGGGGCCTTCGGCATCGGCCGGGATCAGCCGGTCGACGGCGGCCTGGACGAACGCCCACTCCTTCGCATCGAAGAAGGTCGGCTTGTACGGCGCGCGTTCGGCGCCGGCCGACGCGGTGGAGGCATTGCCGGCCGTGGTCGAGGACGACGACGAGCGCAGGTCGCAACCGGCGACCGACGCGATCGGCACGAGCGCGACCGACGTGCGCAGGAAGCGGCGACGCGAGTTGGGTTTGTCGGGTGGCGTGGACATGGTCGGATGTTGATCGTTGGGGAGCGTGATTCGGGAACCGCATTCCGGATGCGGCATGCCCGACACGGTAGCCATGCCGCGCGCGGCCGGCCGTCCTTTCTTGCGATGTTGCGAGCAAGCTCATGCAAGCGCCGGCCGCGCACTGCGCGGTGGCGCCCGTCATGCAGCCCGCGCGGCGCGCCGGTTCCGGCAGCCGCGCGGGGTCGACCTCTTCGCGGGTCTTATCGTCGGACAAATACGGGCTTGCCGCCCGCATCTGCCCCTCATCGCCATGGCCTATTCAACTTAGACGCCGCGCCGGCCGACGGCAAGCGCAACGTGCACGACCCTCAATTCGGGCCCGGCGACAAACGCCGCGAATTATAGATGGAACCGGTTCCATTTCCAAAGGGTTCGGTGCAATTCATTACATCGAAAATCGCAATAATGAGGAAATCGTTTTCCGGAATACGCAAGAGCCGTGGCGCGGCCGCGGCGTCGGTCGCAGGGCCGGACGCACGCGCGGGCGTCGCCCGACCGGCGCCCGTCGTTTTTCAGGGTTGCCCGGCCCGCGCCGCTCGGCGCTTTCAGATGCGGCGCCCGCGACGCGCGTTACCGCTTCGCGCGCGGCAAAACGGCCGTCCCGCTCGACGCAGTGCTCACCACGGCCACAGCATCGACGCGATCGACAACGAAAGCGCCGCGCACAGCGGCGAGTAACAGAGGCTGTCCATGCGCGCGAAACGCGACCCGCGAACCCGCTTGAAGAAGCCGACGTAGCGGAAATCGCCGACCGCGCGCACCGCGAAGATCAGTGCGAGCGCAACGATCGCGAACGCGATCGCGCCGGGATACAGGTTCGGCCACAGCCAGCCCGCGCGCGACGCGACCGCGCTCGCGCCGGCCAGCAACGCCGCCGCGACGGCGAGCGTGCCGGGCACGGTCGGCCGCAGCAGCGGTACGCCGTCCTGTTCCGGAATGGCCGCATGCTTGCCGAGCCGTCCACCGAACGCCCAATAGACGTGAACGAGTGCGATCGCACAAAGCGTCGGCACGCTGAAATACGCGCCCGTCATGTCGGTAAGCTTCCTTGTCTCATCGTGTCGTCGTGTCGTGATCCAGCCGGAAGGAATCCGGCGCGCGGCCCCGCTCCGCGCCACACGAGACGATACCCAAACCGCGTGCCGCATGCAGTGCGACGTCCGGTCGCAAGACGCCATGCCGCGTGTTGCGGTGCAGTGCGCGCGCACCGTCGCATCGGGCCGCCGCTTGACTTCCCTCCGGGCACCGCTACCCTCTTATTCCAGTACGGCACGCGAACCGTGCATGCGCAACCGTCGCACACGTGCCGTTCGCCGGCACGCACGATCGGACGATCGCGGCGCGCCCGGGCACGACAACCATAACGAATACCCATGGAGGCGACTCATGCTGATCGGTGTGCCGAAGGAGATCAAGAATCACGAATACCGCGTCGGCCTCACGCCGGCCGGCGCACGTGAGCTCACGCGACACGGCCATCGCGTGCTCGTGCAGCGCGGCGCGGGCACGGCCATCGGTCTGCTCGACGACGACTACACGGCAGCAGGCGCCGCACTGTGCGACGACCCGCGCGACCTCTTCGCGCGCGCCGACATGATCATCAAGGTCAAGGAGCCGCAGGCGGCCGAGTGCGCGATGCTGCGGCGCGGACAGATTCTTTATACGTATCTGCATCTCGCGCCCGATCCCGGGCAGGCGGCCGCGCTCGTGAAGTCCGGCGCGGTCTGCATCGCGTACGAAACCGTGACGGGCCCGGGCGGCGGACTGCCGCTGCTCGCGCCGATGAGCGAGGTCGCGGGGCGCATGTCGATCCAGGTCGCGGCAACGCACCTCGAAAGCCCGCGCGGCGGGCGCGGGGTGCTGATGGCCGGCGTGCCCGGCGTGCCGGCCGCGCACGTCGTGGTGCTCGGGGCGGGCGTGGTGGGCACCGGTGCGCTGCAGATGGCGGTCGGCCTCGGCGCGCGCGTCACCGTGCTCGACACGAACGTGGGCCGGTTGCGCCAGCTCGATCTGGTCTTCGCGAACCGGATCGCGACCGTCTGCTCGAACGCGCATACGATCGACGAAGCCGTGCGCGACGCCGACGTCGTGATCGGCGCGGTGCTCGTGCCGGGCGCGTCGGCGCCGCGGCTCGTCACGCGCGACATGATCGCGACGATGCGCACGGGCGCCGTCGTCGTCGACGTCGCGATCGACCAGGGCGGCTGCTTCGAGACCTCGCATGCAACGACGCATGCGCAGCCGACCTTCGTCGTCGACGGCGTCGTGCATTACTGCGTCGCGAACATGCCTGGCGCGGTCGCGCGCACATCGACGTTCGCGCTGAACAACGCGACGCTCGGCCATGCGCTCGCGCTCGCCGACAAGGGCTGGAAACGCGCGATGGCCGACGACCCGCATCTGCGCGCGGGCCTGAACGTGTGCGACGGCCACATCACGTACGAGGCCGTCGCGCTGGCGCTCGGGCTACCGTACGTACCGGCGGAAGACGTGCTGGCCTGACTTCGGCATGCGTGACGGCGCGTACGCGCGCCGTCACGCGCCCTTCGGGCGGCCGCGCTTCGACGCGATGCTTGTGCCGGTTGTGCCGGTTGTGCCGGTTGTGCCCATCGTGCGCGCCAACAGCGGCCGCAGTTGCGTGAGCGTGCGCGTGTTGAGCACGTCCTGTCGCGTGAGCCACCCGCGCCGCGCCTGGCCGATACCGTATCCAAGATTGTCCAGATCGTCCGCGCACCGCGCGTCCGAGCCGATCGCCACCGCGACGCCGGCCTTGGCGGCCTCGCGGCACCAGACGTCCGGCAGATCGAGCCGCCGCGGGTCGCCGTCGAGTTCGACGAAGCAGTGGCGCGCGGCGGCCGCGGCGAGCACGCGCGGCACGTCGAGTTCGCATGCGTCGCGTTCGCCGAGCAGCCGGCCGGTCGGATGCGCGAGGATCGTGAAATACGGGTGATCGATCGCGCGCAGCAGCCGCTCGGTCTGCGCGTCGCCCGGCAGGTCGAAGCGGTCACGTACCGCGCCGACCACGAGGTCGAGCCGGCCGAGCACGTCGTCGGCCACATCGAGGCTGCCGTCCTCGCGAATGCCCGCCTCGACGCCCTTCAGCAGCACGAAGTCGTCGAATGACGCATTGAGGCGGTCGATCTCATCGATCTGCCGTACGAGCCAGTCGGCATCGGTACTGCCGCCGCCGGACTCCGGCATGCGATCGGTGACGGCCAGATACGCGAGCCCGCGCGCACGCGCCGCGTCCGCCATCGCGCGCAGGCTGTCGCGCCCTGCCGACGCGTCGGTATGCGCATGCAGATCGCCATGAACGTGCTTGCGTTCGACCAGCGCCGGCAGCGCGCCGACGCGCGACGCGTCGATCTCGCCGCGGCCCTCGCGCAACTCGGGCGGCACCCAGTGAAGGCCGATCGCCTCGTAGACGGATGCCTCCGTCGCGCCCGCGATCCGCTCGTCGCCGCGGAATACGCCGTATTCGTTGATCTTCAGCCCGCCGGCCTGCGCGATCCGGCGCAGCGCGATGTTGTGCGCCTTCGATCCCGTGAAGTAGACGAGCGCCGCGCCGAACGCGTCGGCGTCGACGACGCGCAGGTCGACCTGCAGCCCGTTGCCGAGCACGACGCTCGAACGCGTCTTGCCGTTCGCGAGCACGCGTGCGACCTCGCCGTAGCCGACGAACGCGTCGGCCACGGCGGCCGGATCGCGTGCGGTCACGAGGATGTCGAGATCGCCGACCGTCTCGCGGCAGCGGCGAAAGCTGCCGGCCGGCACCGCTTCGCCGACGCCGCCCACCTTGCGCAAGCGCTCGAGCAACGGCATCAGCGATTGCGCGGCATCCGGCAGCAGAAAGCGCTGCGGCTCGCGCTTCAGGCGCTCGTCGAGCGCGTCGAGCAGGTGCGCTTCGGTCTTCGCGCCGAAACCCGGCAGCGCGCGCACGTGCCCGCTCTTCGCTTCGACGCGCAGCTGCTCGAGCGAGTCCACGTGCAGTGCGTCATGCAGCGCCTTGACGCGTTTCGCGCCGAGCCCCGGCACGTCGAGCAGTTCGACGATCGCGCCCGGCAACGCATGGCGCAGCGTTTGCTGCAGTTCGCAGGTACCGGTCGCGGCGATCTCGCGCAGCTTCGCCGCGAGATCGGCACCGATCGATGGAATCCGGCCGAGATCGCTGCCGCTCTCGATCATCGCCGGAATGTCGCGCCCGTAGTCGGCGATCGTACGGGCCGCGTTGCGGTAGGCACGCACGCGGAACGGGTTGGCGCCCTGGATCTCGAGCATGTCGGCGATTTCGGTGAAGACGGCCGCGCACTCGGCATTGTGGATCGGCATGATCGGCGTGGCTCCCTTCCACGTGGATGGCGCCGTGCGCCGGCGTGCCGGCGTCGGCCCGCCCGGCGCCGCATGTCGACGGCGGCGGGTGCCCGTTGGTCATCCTGCGCCGATCGCCCGTGTCGTGCCGCGCGGGGCTCGCTGCTTGCGTGGCCCCTGCACCGACGTCACAGCGATGCGCGCGGTGTCGTCGCGTAGCGCCGCTCGTATATCGACTGGCAATGCGTGCAACGCTCGGCGGTCGGGCGCGCGAGCAGTCGCTCGTAGCCGACCGGCGCATCGCAATCGATGCACTCGCCGTAGCTGCCGTCGCGCATGCGCTGCTGCGCGCGCCCGATCGCGCGCAACTCGGCCAGCTTCATCCCGATCAGCGCGTGATCCATGTCGACGAACAGATCGGCATTGGCCTCGTCGCCCTCGTCCGGCGCCGCGCCGGCAAGCTCCGCATAGGACTCCGACGCGCGCTGGTCCTCGCTCGTCCGGATCTCCGCACGCAACGCCTGCTCGCTCTCGGTCAGCCGTCGCTGCAGCGTCTGCCGTTGTTCTCGATCGAGCGCCATCGCCGTCCCTCCTTTTCCGGGTTCCGCGCAATGAGGCATGCGGCGCGCGGTTGTCGCGCCGGTGCACGGCGGCCCGGGATGCCCGGCTCGTCGTGCCCGGATGCGCGTCCGGCCACATGAAGTGCGGGACGCATTCGACGCAGCATAAACCCAATGCACACGCATGTGTTGACCGGCGTCAGCGCCCGCATCGCGCATCAGAAACCGGGGACTGATGCGAAAACCCCCGCGGGGCAGCATTCGTCTGACGCAGCCGTCGTTGAGTTCGATCAATCCCCTGTAAAAAGTTGCGTCGTAGATTGAGAGAATGCGCGGCGAATCCGCGGCTTTCCGGGAGAACGTCATGTTGTTCGGCGTCGTCATCTGGGTGGCCCTTGCGGCCCTGTTCCCGACGATGGTCGTGCCGACGATCCAGCACGCCATCCAGCCGTCGAGCGCGCAGGCCGCGCCCGACGCCAGCCCCGCCGTCTCGCCCGCTGCGTTGCCGGCAGCCGCTCAGCCGCCGGCGGACAGCTGAAGCGCGGTTGCGGGTCGCGTCGTATCGAGGACGGAAGCACGAGTCGACGCTCGATACTTCGCATTCCTATTCATCAAAACGCGTTGCGTCCGACGAAGCCGCGCACGACCGTCATCAGGATGATCTTCATGTCGAACCAGAAGCTCCAGTTCTGCATGTAGAACAGGTCGAACTTCACGCGCGCGGCCATCGCCTCGACCTTGCGTGTCTCGCCGCGATAGCCGTTCACCTGCGCCCATCCCGTGATCCCCGGCCGGACGCGATAGCGATACATGTAGCAGTCGATCAGTTGCCGGTAGAAGTCGTCGTGTTCGATCGCGTGCGGACGCGGGCCGACCACCGACATCTGGCCGAACAGCACGTTGAAGAACTGCGGCAACTCGTCGAGCGACGTGCGTCGCAGGAACGCGCCGACCGGCGTGATGCGCGCATCGTTGCGCGAGGCCTGTCGCACGATACCGGGCTGTACGCGATGCACACGCATCGTCCTGAACTTGAGGATATGGAACTCGCGCCCGTCGGCGCCCTTGCGGCGCTGCCTGAACAAGACGGGCCCCGGCGACGACAGCTTCACCGCGATCGCCAGCGCCGCGAGCAGCGGCAGCAGCGGAATCAGCACGGCGCCGGCGAACAGCCGGTCGAACGCGAACTTTGCCCACAGTTCCGGCGCGGAACGCGGCGTGGTCGCGAGGTTGATGGCCGGCATGCCGAGCACATCGGTCGCGGATCGCTCGACGACCGCCATCTGCCGCACGTCCGGCAACAGCCGCAGCTCGACGAACTCGTCGCGCAGTTCGCGCACGATGCGCTGGATGCGTGACTCGTGCGACATCGGCAGCGTGAGCCACACTTCGTCGATCTCGCCGCCGCGGATCATGCGCCGCAACGCGACCCAGTCGTCGATCACCGGCACGCCGCCGATCCCGTCAGTCGTGGCCGCGGCCGGTGCATCGTCGTCGAACACGCAGGCAGCCGCGAACGGCCCGGCCGGTTCGAGCTGCATGCGCTCGATCGCCACCCGTCCGTAAGCGGTCGCCCCGACGACCGCAACCCGCCGCTGCCGCGCGCGCGGATCGCCACGCTTCATCGCCAGCGCGCAGAGTGCCAGCCTGCCGAGCAGCAGTGCCGCGTCGCCGGACAGCACCGTCCGCGCGATCCAGCGCGTCGTGACCGTGCCGCCGCGGTTCATGATCCACATCGTGCCGGCCACCGTCAGCGTGCCCACGCACACGACGGCCACCACCGTGCGCGTCAGCACGGCACCGCCGTCGTGCGGCGACGCCGCGCCGCGCGTCACGCGCACGCTGCGCGGCAACAGCGCGACGGTCAGCACGCACAGCAATGCGACCGTGCCGCGCTGCGCGTCCGACAGATCGTGCCACGCGAGCCCCATCGCAGCCTGCGCGGCGAGCGCACCTGCCAGCACCAGCGCAACATCGACCGCGGCGATCGCGGCGCGTCGCATCGCATTCGTTCCACCCGCCATCGCATGCATCGTCACACACCGTGCGCGGGGAAACCGCCGTGCAGGTCCTGCATGCGCGGCCGCACCGGCAACGCACGCGCGCCGGCCCGCGTGCCGAGCAGGCGGCGATAGTCCGCGCGAATCAGCTCGTAGCACTCGCATGCCTGGCGCTCGAGACCGTCTCGATCGAGCACGGTGATGCGGCCGCGACGCTGACGGATCAGCCCGGCTTCCTGCAGGTTGCCGGCCGCTTCCGTCACGCCTTCGCGACGCACGCCGAGCATGTTCGCGATCGTCTGTTGCGTGACGGCCAGTTCGTCGCCGTCGATCCGGTCATGCGCGAGCAGCAGCCAGCGGCTCAACTGCTCGCTGACCGAGTGATGCCGGTTGCACAACGCGCTGCGCGAAATCTGCGCCATCGTCGCCTGGCAGTAGTTCAGCAGCAGCCGATACGTCGCCGGCGAACGTTCGAATTCCGAGCGCATCACGCAGGTCGGCACGCGGTAGGCCATCCCGCCGATCCGGACTTCGACGCGATTCGATACCGCGGTGCCGCCGACGAGCGTCGCCAGGCCGACCACACCTTCGCGGCCGACCACGGCGACCTCGACCATCGCTCCGTCCTCCATCAGGTGCTGCACCGACATCATGGCGGTGGTCGGGAAATGCAGGTGGCGCATCGGTTCCCCGACACGGTCGAGCATGCCGGCCTTGATCCGGACCAGTTCGAGGTGCGGTGCGATGGCACGGATGCTGTCCTCCGGAAGGGCATCGAGGATGGCATTCGCCGAGTAGCTCGAGTGAAGATGAAGCATGTCTGTATCCCTTTTATCGTCCGCGCCGCATGCAGCCGCGTCAGCGGAATTCGTTATCGCGATGCGCGCCCGGACGGCGACGCGGGTTGCGGCCCACAACCCTCGATCCAATCGACCCACGGCGTCTCGCCGCTGGATCGAATCGGCAGTCCCGTTTCGACACGCCCGTTTCGATAAGCGATTTACGTGCCAATACCCGCTCCATCCTTAATATATAAATGACTTGCGATTTAGCGCCCCCGAATAGCCGATCGAAAACCGCAAAAAACGTCTCATTTCCGGACACCCGCTTGCGTCGCGGACGCAGCCGGCAATTCGACTGATCATTGAGCGCGGGGCCGGCAGTGGAACCGGCAGCGGCGCGGGAGTCTTATCGTTCAATAACTTACACCCGGTTTTCAATTGTTTCCATGATGTCTCAAACGGGCCAGAGTCGCGTGCCGCACGCTCGAATGGTCGTTTGAAACTGTCTCAAATATGAATCGCGGGATTAATTTACAACACTGTAATCAAACGCACATATCTCACGCAACTCCATGATTCAATTAATAAATCATACCCGCGAATCTCAATTGTCAAATAATGTTCAATGCATTCTAGATATTTTTCTTGTACGATGCACTTCGTTGCCGGATTGATTCTCGATCAGCACCGAATTCGCGATTCACCCCCCAGTGCAATTAATTCATACGAAGACGATCTTCAAATACCTATAACCTTTTCATTTACCCCGAATCGTCAAACATTGTGAAGTGACGTAATGCGCAATTTATCGAATTGAATTGCGTGCTAGCCTTTTTCGCCATCGGCATTCGAATTTCTATGAACACGAATCCGCACGTGCGTGCTAAATCCCCGTGGATGGCGCCGCGCGATGTGCGATCGCTCCCTACGAGGATCCGCCGTGACCCACCAGGCCAATGACGCCGTCGCCCACGCGAGCGGCATGATCGAGCTTTCCCACAGCTTCGACGCCAACCGGTTCGTCGCGGCCCTCGACCGCGACGAACGCGCGACGCTGATTGCCAACCTCCAACTCGTTCACCTGAAATCGGGCCAGGTGCTGTGCGAACCGGGTGAAATGCTCAACGCGGTCTACCTGCCCGTCACGACGGCGATTTCGCTGCAGTACGTGTCGTCCGGCGGCATGACGCTGGAAGTGGCCGAGATCGGCAGCGAGAGCGTCGTCTGCGACGACGTGATCGGCGGCAGCGGCCGGATGCCGTGCCGTGCCGTCGCCTGCCGCGACGGCTTTGTCTACCGGCTCGACCGGCGCATCTTCGCCGCCGCGTTCGACGCGTCGCCGGTGATTCGCCATCTGGTGTTCGTCTGCGTGCGGCTGCTGATGGCCCAGGTCTCGCAGATCACGTTCTGCAGCCGACATCACGTGCTCAAACATCAGTTATGCAGATGGTTCCTGCTCGCGTACGACCGGTCGCGCAGCATCGAGATCCAGATCACCCACAGCATGCTCGCGCAGATGCTCGGCGTGCGGCGCGAGACGGTCACGGATGCGGCCGGGGAGATCCAGAAACTCGGCCTGATCCGTCAGTACCGGAGCTCGATCGAGCTTGCCGACCTTGCGGGCCTCGAGAAAATGTCGTGCGGCTGCCGCGCGATCGTGCGCGACGAGATGAAGCGCATCCTGTCGGCCGACTCGGGCGTGAGCGCCGCGGCACGCGCGTGATGCGCACGGCGAGTCGGCGCACGCGTGCGACCCGAGTCAGCCGATTGTAGGGTGGCGAACAGAACGCCGGGCGTGCGAATGGTCTACTGATGCCGGACTGCCGGGGGGATGTCAGCGCGCTGCGCGCGTCCGCCCTTGCGGACGACACCTCACACGCCGGAGCAGCACGTGAAAAACGAAATCAGAACCATCCTCAAGCACGTCGCCCACCTCGAAGCCGCGATCGACTCGATCGGTGACGGGGATGACCTCTACGAAGCGGGCCTCTCCTCGCTCGATACGATCCAGCTGATGCTCGCGATCGAGAAGCAGTTCAACATCGAGATTCCCGACGAGATGCTGAACCGCAATCTGTTCCGCAGCGTCGACGCGCTCGCGGACACCATCGCGACCCTGCAACGCGCCGAGCATTCCGCATGAGCGCGCTGCTTCCCGAACTCGCAGCCGACGACGAACCACGCCGGCTCGACGAGGCCGCGCACGCCGTCGCGCAAATCGCCGCCCAGCACGCGGATGCGGTCGACCGGGACGCACGCTGCCCCGTCGAGGCGATCGAGGCCATGCGTGCGCGCCGCCTGCTGAGCGCAATGGTCCCGACCCGGCTCGGCGGCGCCGGCGCGTCGCTGGCCGACGTCGCATCGGCATGCTCGATCCTCGGCCAGGCCTGCGCATCGTCGGCGATGGTGTTCGCGATGCACCAGATCCAGGTGGCCTGCATCGTCAATCACGCGGCCGACCAGGGCTGGCACAAGCTGTTCCTGCAACAGCTCGTGCGCCATCAGTGGCTGCTCGCGTCGGCGACGTCGGAGGACGGCGTCGGCGGTAACCTGCGCGCGAGCCAGTGCGCGCTCGAGACCAACGGCGGCGAATTCCGGCTGCACAAATCCGCGCCGACGATCTCGTACGGCGACTACGCGGACGGCATCCTCGCGACCGCGCGGCGCGACGCCGACGCGCCGGCGTCCGAGCAGGTGCTCGTCACGGTGCTGCGCGACGGCTATACGCTCACGCGCCGCGGCGAATGGGACACGCTCGGCATGCGCGGCACGTGCAGCAACGGCTTCGTGCTCGATGCACAGGGCACGACCGTGCAATGCCTGCCCGTGCCGTTCGCGCAGATCGCGGAACAGACGATGGTGCCGGTTTCGCACATCCTGTGGGCGGCGGTGTGGATCGGCGTGGCCGGCGACGCGTTCCATCGCGCGCACCAGTTCTTCCGCACGCAGGCGCGCCAGACCGACGGTGCGCCGTCGCCCGCGTCGCGGCGCATCGCCGAATCGCTTGCGCTGATGCAGGCGATGCAGGCCCGCGTCGACAGCGTGCTGCGCCTCTATGCCAGCGCGTCGCCCCGCTCGTGGTCGGCCGGCATGGCCTGGGCCGCCGAGATCAACACGCTGAAGACCTATGTGTCGTCGACCGCGCTCGAAGTCGCCCAGCAGGCGATGATGATCTGCGGGATGGCCGGCTACAAGCACGGCACGCCGTTCAGCATCGGCCGCCACCTGCGCGACCTGCACGCGGCGCCGCTGATGATCAGCAACGACCGCATTGCCGCCAATACCTCGAGCCTGCTGCTCGCACTGCGTCCCGCGACGCTGGAGAAACATTCGTGAACGATCGCCTCTCCGTGCCTTCCGCCGCCACCCCGTCCGACGCGCCGCTCGACCGCGCGGGCGTCAATCCGCTGCGCGACGAGCTGATCGATGCGGGCCTGCTCGTGTCGACCGGCATCCAGGGCCTGTTCGGCCGCAGCGAGCGGTTCGAGCGCGTCGTCGAAGCGCTCGACGCCTTCGTCACGCGCCTCGGCGCCGACCAGCAGGCCGAAGTGCTGCGCTTCCCGCCGGCGATGAGCCGCACCGAATTCGAGCGCAGCGAATACATGAAGAGCTTCCCGCAACTCGCGGGCAGCGTGCATGCGTTCTGCGGCGACGAACAGCGGCACCAGCGCGTGCTGCAGTGTCTCGACCGCGGCGAGGACTGGACCGAAAGCCAGAAGCCGACCTACGTCGTGATGACGCCGGCCGCCTGCTATCCGGTCTATCCGGTCGTCGCGCGCGCCGGTGCGCTGCCCGGCGACGGCCGCATCGTCGACGTGTTCTCGTATTGCTTCCGCCACGAGCCGTCGCTCGACCCGACCCGCATGCAGCTGTTCCGGATGCGCGAATACATACGCATCGGCACGCCCGAGCAGATCGTCGCGTTCCGCGCGACGTGGATGGAGCGCGGCACACGGATGATCGAGGCGCTGCAACTGCCGAACGCGATCGATCTCGCGAACGATCCGTTCTTCGGGCGCGGCGGCAAGATCGTCGCGAACAGCCAGCGCGAGCAGAACCTGAAGTTCGAGCTGCTGATCCCGATCGAGCACGACGACCGCCAGACCGCGTGCCTGAGCTTCAACTACCACATGGATCACTTCGGGCTGCTGTGGGACATCCGCACCGCGACGGGCGACGTCGCGCATACGGGCTGCGTCGGCTTCGGCCTCGAGCGGCTGACGCTCGCGCTGTTCCGTCATCACGGTTTCGACCTCGACGCATGGCCGGCCGACGTTCGCGACGTGCTGTGGGGTACGCGATGAAATTCGTGTCCCGCGACGGCGAGGACGCGTCGTTCGAGGACGTGCGCCACCGCGCACGCCACTATCGGCCGCACCCGCTGCACAGTCAGGAGATGGTCTGGAAACAGACCAACTGCTATGTCGACATGTGGCTCGAGGTGCTCCGCTGGTGGGGCCTCAACCCGTACGCGGCGCTGCCGTTTACGATCGCGCTCGACTTCGAGGGCGACCAGTTCACGTTCTTCAAGTTTCCGCACGACGAACTGGAGCGGCTGTACGGCATCGTCGTGCAGGAACACTCGATCTACGAGCCGCTCGACCAGCACATCGAGACGCAGGTCGCGCGCGGTCACCTGATGATCGTCGAGGTCGACGCGTGGTTCCTGCCGGACACGCGCGGCAGCAGCTACCGCACGCAGCATACGAAGACGACGATCGGCATCGACTCGATCGATCGCACGCGCCGCCAGATCGGCTACTTCCACAACAGCGGCTATTACGTGGCCGAGGACTTCGACTACAACGGGCTCGTCGGCGGCTGTTCGCCGATGCCGCTGCCGCCGTACGTCGAATGCGCGAAGCGGCGTTTCGCACCGCTCGACGAGCGCGCGCTGTGCGAAGTCTCGCTCGCGTCGCTGCAGCGGCATCTGCGCCGGCTGCCGGTCGTCAATCCGGTCACGGCGTTCCGGCGCCAGCTGCAGTTCGATGCGAAATCGCTCGCCGATTCCCCGCTCGAACGCTTCCACGCGTACTCGTTCAATTCGGTGCGGCAACTCGGCGCGAACTTCGAACTGTTCGGCCATTACGCGCGCTGGCTGCAGGCGAGCGGTTGCGTCGGGCCGTTCGCCGAGATTCGTACCGCCTGCGACCGCATCGCATCCGAGGCGATGGTGCTGGAGTTCCGGCTGGCGCGGGCGTGTGCGCGCGGCAAGGAAGAGCGCGGCGACGCGACGCTCGAAGCGATCGAAGCGGCTTACGCCGACCTGATCGACTGCGCGCGGCAGATCGCCCCGCCGCTTCAGCACGCGGCGCCCGTGCGCGTCGACGCGGCCGCCGTGCCGTTGCTGCGGTGACGCGCGCGCATGCCGCGCTCGCGTGGTCGCTGCTCGCCACGCCCGCGGGTGCCGCGCGCGGGCCGCTCGATCTTCCGGCCGACGGCTGGATCGCCGCCCCCGTCCCCGGCACGGTCGCGCAGGCGCTCGCGCTGGCCGGCCGGGCCGACGATACCGCGTCGCTCGACGAGCGCGACCACTGGTATCGCGTCGAACTGCACGGGCACGGGCCGCGCGTGCTGCGCTTTCACGGCCTCGCGACGCTCGCCGAGGCATGGCTCGACGACACGCCGATCCTGCGCTCGGACAGCATGTTCGTCGCGCACGACGTGCCCGTGTCGCTCGACGGCACGCACCGGCTGACCGTCTGCTTCCGCGCCCTCGCGCCGCACCTGCGCGATGTGCGCGCACCGCGCCGCGCACGCTGGCGCACGCGGCTCGCCGAACCGGCGACGTTGCGCACCGTTCGCACGTCGCTGCTCGGGCATATGCCCGGCTGGTTTCCGCGCTGCGTGCCGACCGGTCCGTGGCGGCCCGTCGACGTGCTGGACCCTGCCGACGGTCCCGTTCTCGTTCATTGCGACCTGCACGCGCGCCTCGACGGCGATACCGGCTGGCTCGATGCGGAACTCGCGTTCGCCGGGCCGCTGCCCGATGCGTTTGCAGCCCGGCTGTCGTGCGGCGAGCACCACGCGACGCTCGAACGCCGCGGCGCCGACCGGCTCCATGCGACCGTCGCGGTGCCGAACGTGCGCCGCTGGTGGCCGCACACGCATGGCGAACCGGTGCTTTACGACGTCGCATTGCACATCGGTGCCGAACGGCGGCCGCTCGGCGCGACGGGCTTTCGCACGATCGAACCGGACGCGGGCGACGACGGCAAGGGATTCGGGTTGCGCGTCAACGGCGTGCGCGTATTCGCGCGCGGCGCATGCTGGAGCAGCGCCGCACCGCTCACGCTGCACGCGGACGACGCGACCTATGGCCGCCTGCTCGGATACGCGCGCGACGCCGGCTTCAACATGATTCGCGTCGGCGGCACGATGACCTACGAGGCCGACGCATTCCATGCGTGGTGCGACCGGCTCGGACTGCTCGTCTGGCAGGACTTCATGTTCGCGAACTTCGACTATGCGCTCGACGATCGCGCCTTCGCGGACGCCGTCGGTCGCGAAGCCGAACAGTTCCTCACGCGCGTACGCGCGTCGCCGTCGCTCGCGGTGCTGTGCGGCGGCAGCGAGATTGCGCAGCAGGCCGCGATGTCGGGGCTCGGGCCGAAGCAGCGCTTCCTCGAACTGACCGCCGAGCGCCTCGCCGACCACGCGGCGGCACGGCGGCCCGACGCGCTGTACGTCCCCGACTCGCCCGACGGCGGCGTGCTGCCGTTCATGCCGCGCGAGCGCGTGTCGCACTATTACGGTATCGGCGCGTACCTTCGCCCGCTCGACGACGCGCGTCGCGCCGACGTGCGCTTCGCGAGCGAATGCCTCGCGTTCGCGAACGTGCCGTGCGATGCGATGCTCGCCAGCCTCGGCTGGCCGGGCGTGCACGAACCGCGGTGGAAAGCGGCCGTGCCGCGCGACCCCGGCACGTCGTGGGATTTCGACGATATTCGCGATCACTATCTGCAGACGTTGTACGACGTGGCGCCCGACCGCCTGCGGCGCGAGGATCCGTCGCGCTACTTCGAGCTGTCGCGCGCGGTGATCGCGGACCTGATGCGGGACACGTTCTCGGAGTGGCGGCGCACCGGCTCACGCTGCGCGGGCGCGCTCGTCTGGCAGTTCCAGGATGTGATGGCGGGCGCCGGATGGGGCTTGCTCGATGCGGCGCATCGGCCGAAATCGGCGTGGTATGCGCTGCGCCAGGTACTTCAGCCCGTGCAGGTCCTGCTCGTCGACGAAGGGCTGAACGGGCTCGACGTGCACGTGATCAACGAGCGGCCGGCGCCGCTGTCGGCGGCCGTCGAGCTGGTCGCGCTGCGCGACGGCCGCACACCGCTCGCGCGTGCCGGCGCTCCGGTCCGGATCGCCGCGCACGACACGGTGCGGCTCGATTCGGCCGAATTGCTCGGCCGCTTCTTCGACTGGACCTACGCGTATCGCTTCGGCCCGTGCGAGCACGATACCGTCGTCGCGACACTGCGCGCCGAAGACGGCACGCTGCTGTCGCAGGCGTTCTACTTCCCGTCCCGCACGCACCCGGCCGTGTTCGCCCGCCGCGAACCCGGCATCGAGGCATGCGTGTCGCGCACCGGCGACACGTGGCACGTCGACATCGACACGCGCCACGTCGCACGTCACGTGCAGATCGATGCACCGGGCTTCGTGCCGCGCGACGACTGGTTCGATCTCGCGCCCGGCACGCCGGCGCGTGTCGCGCTCGTGCCGCTCGCGAACACCGGCGGCCAAGCTGCCGCCGGCGCGCCGCCGACCGTCGAAATCCGCGCGGTCAACGCCGCGCGAACCGTGCGTGCGGCGTTGACCGGCTGACGCGAGCCGGCGCGGGACCCGGATCACGCACGCGCACACGCTCGCACGGCCGCACCGCGCGCGTCAGTCCGACGACCCCGTGCCGCGCGGCCGCTCGATGCCGTACGCTTCCATCCAGCGATAGAGCGTTGCACGCGACACGCCGAGCTCGCGTGCGGATGCGGCGACGCGTCCGCGCGTGCGCAGCAGCGCGGTTTCGATCGCTTCGCGCTCGATCGACTTGCGGATGTCGGCCACCGACGGCGACGCCGCGTCGAGACAGTATTCGAGCTCGAGGTCCTGCGCGGTGATCAGGCGCCCTTCCGTCATCACGACCGCGCGCCGCACGCGGTTGATCAGTTCGCGCACGTTGCCCGGCCAGTCATGCTTGTAGAGCGCCGTGATCGCATCCGTCGAAAAGCCGCGCACGCGATGGCGCGCGTCGCCGCGAAAGCGTTCGAGCATGTGATGCGCGAGCAGCTCGATGTCCTTGCCGCGCGCGCGCAGCGGCGGCTGGTCGATGCGCATCACGCAAAGACGGTGGAACAGGTCCGCGCGGAAACGCCCTTCTTCCATCGCTTCGCGCAGGTCGACGTGCGTCGCGGAGACGATCCGCACGTCGACCGGCACCGGGTCGCTGCCGCCGAGGCGATGAATCGCGCGCTCCTGCAGGAAGCGCAGCAGGCTCGCCTGGCTCTCGTGCGGCAGGTCGCCGATTTCGTCGAGCAGCAGCGTGCCGCCGTTTGCGGCCTCGACGTAGCCGATCTTGCGCGCGTTCGCGCCGGTAAACGCGCCGCGCTCATAGCCGAACAGTTCCGATTGCAGCAGGTGGGGCGGGATCGCTCCGCAGTTGACCGCGACGAACGGGCCGTTGCGCCGTTCCGAATGACGATGGATCGCGACGGCCGTCAGTTCCTTGCCGGTTCCCGTCTCGCCGAACACGAACACGGGCGCGTCGGTGCGCGCGAAGCGCCGCACCGTATCGAACAGCCTCAGCATCGCGCTGCAGGTGCCGACGATGCCGTTCTCCTGCGATTCGAGGCGTTCCCGATCGCGCGCGAACAGGCATTCCATTCCGTACGCATGGCCGACCGTATCGGCAATGCGTTGGTGCGACGCGGGCAACGTGATGTAGTCGAAGCAATAGTCGCGCAACAGCGCGCGCACGTTCGGCGAGGCGGTCTGGCCGGTCTCGACGAGTGCGACCCACACGACGTCGCGCATCGACGCGCAGGTCGACGCGATGCTGCCGATCGCGTCGGCGTGACCGCCGCTCAGGTCGAGGATGCCGCAGGTGATTTCGCCGGAGGTATCGCGCAATTCGCTCGCGTGCGCGACGACCGTCACTTTCCAGTCGCGTCGCGCGAGTTCCTTGCGCAGCATGACGGACGGCGTCTGGGTCCAGTAAATCAGAGGACGCTGCCCGGTAATCCTCTCCCCGCCGGCGCTCTTATCGCGCGTTATTGGCATATTCATAGCGAACCATCACTTTCTCCACTCCGCGAACCGTTCGCGTGCGCTGCGGCCGGCGGCGCATGGCCACATGTCCGCGCCGCGTTTCCGCAGCTTTGGCGAAGATCGAAACTGCACACGGCGAGAGCCCCCGGAGGTCGAGCCGAATGTCATCCGGCCTCGTTGTCATCGAACTCGAAGGGAACGCGCGGCCGCGGGAGCCGCGGCGTTCCGGCTTTCATACGACGCGCCGTCAGGCGGAGCGCGTCGGCAAACGGGATTTCCGTCCGCATTTGCGTCGCGTCGTACACGACAGCCGCGCCCGATGCTGAACCGGATGGCCGCCACCCCGCTTTCGGAATGGTGGCCTCATTTCATCCGTTCCTGAATCTACACCCCGTATCGAGATGGCCTTGTTACCAAAAGATAAAATCGATTCAGCCGATTACGCTGCCGCCCCGGCGCGCGCGGCGCGCGTTTAGCGCCTCAGATTTGATTATCCACGACCATTCCCGTCAATCAGTGCCAAATACCACTTTTCTGCAAGATCGGCGCCTTCCATTGCCCGCGATTCTCGCTTGAATCGCGCAAATAATCCGGGAAGCGTTTTGCATCCGTGGATAATCGCGCGCCCCTGCGACACCGCCATCACGCATCGAACGCGGGCGAACCGCGCGTGTTCGTTACAACATCGTAACGAAGCAGCCGGTCGTGCCGTCCGTCTCCTGACGCGATGCAGCATGGCGTCCATGCGTGTCGCGCCGCCAACGATCGCTGCCGGCAGGCCGGCGCGACGGGCACTGTGCTGGTGCAGGGCCGCATGCAGCGCGAAAGCATCGGGCAGTGCACCGTCGCAAGTATGCGCGTGTTGGCCGGCGCGTCGAAACGATCGCGTCCGGATGAAGGATGCGCGCATCGCGAGGACATCGACGATGCGGCAGATGCTGACCTGCGAGCAACCGGTCGCGATGCGCGGCCGACCCGCCGTGAACGATCGCAATCTCAAGTACAGCCCCCGATTCTTCAATCGCGTTCGATGCAGACTGCCCGCTGCGCGGTTCGCAGCGGACAGTCGCGACGAATCAATTATGGGAAAGCTGGCATGCGGCCACTGTGTGATACCGCACAGTGCCCCGCTCACGTCACGGCCCGTTTCGCGCTGCCGGTATCGGCCGCACGAAACGGGCATAACGAGAGTGTGAGTATGCTTTCGAACAGACCGGCGCGCCCCGCATCCGCATCATGGACATCGGCGAGCCGCACCGGACGAACGCGTTCATGCGGCTCGGCGTGCTGAAGGCTTCACACGAGGACCGCATCATGGAATGGCATTGTTGTGAATTCGAACATCTGAGCGCCGTCGATCTCTATGCAATCCTGCGCTCGCGCAACGCAGTGCTGGTGGTCGAGGATGCGCATACGCATCTCGACATCGACGGCAAGGATGCGCATGCGCTGCACGTGTTCGCGTGCATGCACAAGGGTGACACGACGGAAGTCGTCGCCTACGCGCGCGTGCTGCCCGGCGACGACGCCGATCCGGACGTCGTGATCGACAAGGTGCTGACGAGCGAGGCATGTCGCGACGACCGCACCCTCGAGCAACTCATGCAGCGCGCGCTCACGGCCGCGCAGGCCGCATGGCCCGACGTGGCGGTTCGCACGCACGTTCCCGCACAACGCCAGGACTTCTATAAGCGTTTCGGATTCCGAAAGGCATACGGTCCCTATCTCGAACAGGGCGCGCCGTTCGTCGGTCTCGTCCGGCCCGCCGACCGCGCCGCCGGCGCGCTGCGTCAGCTGCTGTCCCGGACCGTCTCGCCGCCGCGATCGCGCAACGAGGACACGCGCGTCGACGGCCGCGCACACAACCGGCTGCCTGCCGATACCGGAGCCAATCGATGAACGCCAACCTTCGCCCGGTTCCCGATCCCGAGCTGCCCTGCGTCCTGCCCGTCATACTCGCCGGTGGTTCCGGCACGCGCCTCTGGCCGCTGTCGCGCGAGCAGTATCCGAAACAGCTGATCGAGCTGACCTCGAACGAATCGCCGCTGTCGGCGACCGCGCGCCGCCTGAACGGCATCGCGAACGCGGCGCTCGGCGACACACTGCTGCTGGTGTGCGGCGAACAGCATCGCATCATGAGCGCCGCGCAGGTGCTCGGGCGCGCGGCCCCCGCCCGCATCCTGCTCGAACCGGCCGCGCGCAATACGGCGCCCGCGCTGACGCTCGCGGCGCTCGACGCCAGCGTGCTCGCGGACGATCCCATCCTCGCGGTCATGCCGGCCGATCACGTGATCGGCGACGTCGCCGCATTCCAGGAAGCGGTCGGGCGCGCGGCGCGCTACGCACAGGAAGGCGCGATCGTCACGCTCGGCGTGCTGCCGCGCCGCGCGGAAACCGGCTACGGCTACATCCAGGTCGGCGAACCGCGCGCCGGCCGCCTCGGCGGACAAGGCGGCTATGCGATCGGGCGCTTCGTCGAGAAGCCGAACGCGGCGCTCGCCGAGCGCTACCTGCATTCGGGCGATTACTGGTGGAACAGCGGGATTTTCGTCACGCGCGCATCGACCTGGCTGAAGGCGATCCGCGCGCTCGCACCCGACATCCATGCGGCCTGCGACGCGGCATGGCGCGCGGGCACCGCCGAGCATCCGTTCTTCCGGATCGACGCGGCGGCCTTCGACGCGTGCCCGTCCGACTCGATCGACTACGCGGTCATGGAGCGCCTCGCGGAGCACCCCGAACTCGGCATCGAAGGGATCGTGGTACCGCTGTCCGCAGGCTGGTCGGACGTCGGCACCTGGGATGCGATCTGGGAAATCATGCCGAAGGACGATCAGGGCAACGTCGCGCGCGGCCCGATCGTGTTCGAGGACACGCAGGACAGTCTCGTGCGCTCGGAGGGCCGGCTGATCGCGTGCGTCGGGATGAAGGACGTCGTCGTGATCGAGACACCCGATGCGGTGCTGGTCGCGAACAAGCACGACGTGCAGCGCGTGAAGAACATCGTCGCGCGCCTGAAGACCGAGCAGCGCCCGCAGGCGAGCGAACACCGCAAGGTGCAGCGGCCGTGGGGCCACTACGATTCGATCGATCTCGGCGAGCGGTTCCAGGTGAAGCGGATCGTCGTCGAGCCCGGCAAGCGGCTGTCGCTGCAGATGCACTATCACCGCGCCGAGCACTGGATCGTCGTGCGCGGCACCGCGAAGGTCACGCGCGGCAACGAGACCTTCCTGCTCAGTGAAAACGAATCGACCTATATCGCTGTCGGCGAGGTCCACCGCCTCGAGAATCCCGGCCGGATTCCGCTCGAGATCATCGAGGTGCAGTCGGGTGATTATCTCGGCGAAGACGATATCGTGCGGTTTGATGATCAGTATGGGCGGTCGACAGTCGAGGCCTCCCCTGCGGAACCGAACGCGCCGATGCCGGTGCATCGTTTGTGATCGACACGGAACGGTGTCCGATAAACCTGCATCGTTTGCCCAAACGGCCGTTGAAGATGCCGTCGTGAGCGCCGTCGACCCGGCGTTGCGGCTGTCCCGGAGCCTTATCGAACGACAATCGGGGCCGACACGATATTCTGGATGAACGGCTTGCCGACTGCCTTGATGAAATAAGTGGCCGCCTGGGTATCCGGAAGCGCAACACTCGTTGCATCGACCGGATAACGGCCGATCAACCCGAACGCCCCCGCACCCAGCTGCTTGTATAACTCGAGGTGGTCGACGGTTTCCGGATGCCTGATCCTTACAGTCAGGCTTCCTGCCGCTGGCTGGGCATCCACAGTGGTGCAACTGGCAATGCCGGTTTCCAGCGCGGTGCCCTCTTCGTAGTCGTTCCAGGTAACCAGTTGAAGGAACGGGAGCTGTTGCTGCGCACTGTAGCGGTCGTTGATACTTTTGAACGTGTCGAGCCAGGTCTGGCCGCACGATTGCGCAAGATAGCCTGGCGCAGCGGCGCCCCACGGCGCCTTCGAATTGTCGAATCCGCTCCAGACACCGCCGACCATGATCATCGTCGGCCGTTTCTCCCTGGCGAAATCGTAGAAGCGTTCACGATAGCTTTGGTCACGCTTGTTTCCCACGAGTTGCAGCATCCTGGATGACGGCTGAACCCATACGAATGCACCCTTGCTATAAGGAAGATCGAATCCTTGCGGGTGCGTATGAATCCAGTGGATGTCGGGGTAAGCGGCATGAATTCGGGCCCAATCCGCCTTTCCGACGACGTCGATTCCGAACTCGGACACGATAGGATGACCGTCGTAACGCAAATACTGGTTCGACGTAAAGTATTCCCGCGAGATGTACTCGAGGTTGTACAGAATGGTTTCGGTCAGATCGCATCCACTGCACGCATTGAACTTGAAGGTGCCGCTGTCGATCATGATCGAAAACGTCATCCCGGGAAAACTCGCCAGCGCGGGCATGGATGCCTGCCAGGCCTTGTCCACGAAATGCCCCTTGCCGTACCAGTCGACAATCACGCCGTCGACACCCCGCGACTGCATATCGGCAAACGTTCGCAGGGCCTGCTGCGGATCGTCGGATCGATAGCCGACGTTCACGCCACGCGCGTCAGGCCCCCACCACGGCAAGTAGTGGGCCAGTACTTTGGTCGTGCTGCCCGGGTACAGGAGCGTATGGACGTTGACCTTCGACACGGAAGCCGTGCCGGCGAGCAGTCCGTTGGATGTGCTCTTGAAATCGCGGCTGCCGGAGGTATTCGCGGGCGCAATCGTCATCACGCGCTCGTCACAGTAGCCGCGACTGACCAACAGGGTCAGCGCGCCGAGCACGACAACCAGGATTCGTCGAAGTGCCGGCATACGCTCCTCATTCCGGTGGAAAATTGATGGAAAACGAATCATCACCTTGTCATTCTGGCGGGCACGGGCATTTTCATGCACGTTCCCGCCGATAGAACAATCCCGCACACGCGTCAAGTCGGTACTCGTGACTGCCGACAGCCTGCCGGGGATTCGATCCCGGCCATCTTGCCGACAGCCGCCTGTCGCGCATCGAGCCCCTTGGTAAACTCCGCGCACAAAGCCACGACCTGGTCGACAGCATGCGAACCGAAAAGGCTGTGATCGACCTCATCGAGGACGACCGTACGCGCCGATGAAAATCGCTTCAGTCGCTTTCCGCACCGACCGAAATGCATCGTCATCAAATCCAGGCTGCTGTCATAGGCACCGCATACGAACAACGTACTCACCCCGTTTCGCTGCAAAGTGCGCAGGATGCCCCGCGGATCGGCCTGCATCGCCTCGACACCGGAAGCGCCGCACATCCAGCGCCACCAGGCGGCGCTCCGGGTACCCAGCGGCGTCGCCGCGCGCTTCAGAACAAGACGGACGAAAGGCAATATCCTTCGCTCGCCGCGCAGCACCTGCTTCCATTTGGACCGGTCGAAAAACGACGAACGATAACCCGCCATCGAATTGGCCTGATATCGGCTCAACCTTTCTATCGAAACACCGTCGGGCATATGGAAACTCTGCAGATTGACCGATACGACGCCCGACAGCGCCCGCCCATACAAGGCGGCACGCAATGCACTGTACGCCCCCGAGCAGATCCCGAACGACACGACGTTTCGATACCCCCTCTCCTTTAACCAGCCGGCGGCGGTCGCGGTGTCCTCAACGACGGCAGTCGAATAAACCGGCTGAAGCGCCGTTTCCGCCGCCGCGGCGCCAGGCACGACACTGTCGCCGATGCCCCGCCCGTCGAACCTCAGCGAGGCAATGCCGCGACGCGCCATTTCCCGTGCTATGCGCACCGAAAGCCGGCTATCGCCGACATGCGCGCTGGCGGACGTATTCGTGATCAAAAGAACCGAACTGAGATCGCTCATTGCCCGCGGCGTGCACAGGATGCCAAACAAGCCTGCGGCGCCGAACCTCACCGGCTGCTCGCACGCGTCGGCCGTCCGCAGCATCAGATCCGAATCCCAACCCGCGTTCGGTACGCCGCGCGAAGGCTCGCGCCTGATCTCCCCGGCCGTGATCCAGTCGGCCACGGTAGATAAAACCCGCCTGGGAACCTTCGAGAAAACCGACTCCTGCATGAAGGCCGCGTAACCGTCAAAAGGCCGGATCTCGACTTCGCCGCCCAGCGCCTCGAATCCCTGGCGCAACGGCTCGCTATTGGCCGGGTTGGCGTCGAAGATCAATGTACGTGCCTTCTTGGCAAATGCGCCGTTCTTCAATACATCGACGGCGTCGAATGCCTTCAACCGCGCACTGAACGCAGGGCTGTAGACCTGTCCCAACACATTGAACAAGGCGTCGTGTGGCTGAGCCGCGCGCAAAGGAGCCGGCAACTTGTCGAGCCAGATGTTGCGCATGATCGACAGTTCCCGCAAGTAGCCGCGCCCGCTCACCACGGGAGCAAGCAACACGAGTTCGTCAACGTGGACTTGAGCGGCCGCGAGCAGCATGAATGCCGTCCCGAGTCGCAGGCCGCATAGCGTGACATGGGTGACACCCGTTTCTGCCTTGAGCCGTTCGATCGCCGCGCACACGTCAGCCACGGCCGTCTCGAACTGATCACTCGCTCCGTCGTCCCCTGCCGAATCCCCTGTTCCGCGGTAATCGAAACGCAGCACCGGAATACCGCGGGCTGACAGATCATCCGCCAGGCTGCGCATGCCGGCATGGCTCCAAACGGATTCGTGGCCAAATGCGCTGCACAGAACGACCCCTCGCGCTCCGTCCCCCGAATGCAGCCAGCCAAAACGCCCACCAAATACGATCGGTCTCATTCTCTCTTGGATATCGATAAAAAAGATATTGCATCCTTCGGCCGAACGGCAAAGTCGAACGGCCGCCTGATGACAAATCGCCTACGGATGAAAATCCGCCCCCTTTCCTGCATTCAGGTTTGACCGGAATCGGCCGAAAGTCGAAACTTCACAGCCGTCCTGGTCACGACCTCAACACCCTCCGTTTTCAAGTTGGCACCTTGCTTGCGTCGGGTATAGCAGTCCTGCGCATCACGACATATCGTGTGGTGCAATCAACTCGCGCCAGCGCCGCTCGAACAGCGGCATGCTGAAATGATGCTCGCAGTAGTCGGCGAATCGCGTCGCCGCCTCCACGACATGAACCAGATCCGCGGCGGGCTCAGCCACGAATCGCTCCAGCCGCGACTCGTTCATTGCCAGCGCGTCATCATGGAACCCGAGTCCCTCGTAAGCCGCCGTGTTTCCCACCGGAACGCAGCCATATGAGATTGCCTCCAGGACTTTCGACTTGATGCCGCCGCGGAGAAAGGCCGGACACAACGCAATGGAACATCCGGTATAGACGTCCGCCTGGGTTTCCGCGAATCCCGCGAATACGACGTTGGGCACAGGATCGTACTGCCCGACCATGCGTCCGAAAACCACCAGCGGGACAGACGGGGCAAGCCGTGCCCAGAGTTTCACGAGATATTCGATGGCGAGTCGATTCTGCAATTGTCTATCCGAGCCGATAAAAACGAATCGATGCGGGACCGACGGATGACGCACCGGAGTCTGCGAACTCATCGGCGGAGCGATGACATGCGTCTTCGCCGCCTCGCCGTCTTCAAGCGAAGCCCTCAATACACCGGCGTCTTCCGTGGAAACAAGCGTGACGGCATTCGATGCCCTGATTGCCTCTCGTTCCTGCCGCCTCAGCGCAAACTCCTCATACTGGAGAAATGCATTTCGAAAAATCCCGGCATTGGCAAGCCTGACGAACGGGCCCGGAATCGACTTCGCCAAGTACCCTGCCGACAATGGAAAGTCCTGCTCTCGCAGAATGCCTGCCCGGCGCGACATGAGATCGTCGAAATCCATGACGATTCGACATTCAGGCAGCTTGCGTCGAACCAGAACCGCATAGTCGATCAGGCGAATGCCGTCGAAATAGATCACGTCCGGCCTGAATTCCGCGATAGAGCTCAGCAACGCCGCCCTCTTTCCCGGCTGGGAAAATATCGCCACCTGCAGCGCGCACGGCACGCCACGCAACAAGTCCCATCCAAGGCGAACGCCCACGCCGAACTTCGCAAGCAGATCGCCATCCTCGAAGACCGAACGGATCTTGAATTCGGCGATTTCCATCTCCCCGCCGATCGCGTTCCGGATGAAACCAAGCGTACGTTCCCGCCCATTGGACGCTTCCCGCGGAATGTCCCGCGTCATCACCATCAATACGCGCGTTTTCACACCACCTCCCCGACGGCCTGGCTCATGCATCCGGTTTCCGATACGTGCAGGCCGCAGGTCCCGCTCTCTCGACGGCATCCGCGGCGGCCGGGATCGACGCCACCGGCAGCCAACGTCCGAACACAAATGAACTTATGCATCCCGGGACGCCCCCTTGCGTCGTAACATGCTGTCGTGTCTGTTGCGTTTGGCGATCGTCGACAGCAATACCTGCTCGAATTGCCGAACCTGCCGCGTTTGCGTGAAATTCTTCCGCCGGGCATGGCATCGGCGCGCAACGTCCAGATATAACGCTTCGTCGCTCGCGAGTCGCACGATCAGGGCGCCAAGCGCGTTGCAGTCGCCGCGCGGGACGATCAGTTCGGGCAGCGCGGCGAACACTTCCGCCAGGCCTCCGGACGCAAAGGAAATCGACGGCTTGAAGAACGCCCACGGTTCTATCGCGACCACGCCGAAAGGTTCGTCCCACATCGACGTCACCACAACGAGATCGACATCCCGGTAAAAACGAGCGGCGCCAGTAAAACCGTGGTGCACGACGGTCAGGCCGGGATGCTCACGCATCAGTTCCGGCAACATCCCGTCGTGATCCCTGCCGGCAATATGGATTTCAATGGCCGGCACCACCTTCGCCGCCGCGTAGACACTCGTGAAAAACTCGCGGATGCCTTTTGTTTCGTCCACTCTCCCGATGAACCCCACTCGAAAAGGCGTATGCGCTTTCGTCGGTTCCTCGCCTTCCGTGCCGATCGACGGGATCGAATTGTGGATAACCGACTGCTCGGCGGCAGGAAAGAAATCCTGTTCGCGATGGCGCGCCATCACGAATCCGCTCACGGCGACGGCATGGTCTACCAGCCGCGACAACCGGGCCTTCGGGGCCGAAATCCGGCGACATCCATTGCATGCTCCATTGCATGCGCTTCCGTTCCTGAATCGGGTCGAGGCGGGACAGATGAGCCAGTAGTCGTGCATCACATGAACCACCGGTATGCGTAGCATTCGGGCCGCGAGCCATACGGCAGGCCCGATGCCCTTGATATTGTTGGTACACAGCACGTCGACGCCGAGCGACTTCAACTGACGCCAGGCCGCAAAAAACATGAATGGATTAAGCGTGTCCATCACGCCGAACAAGGCCTTCTTCACCCAGCTCCGCTTCGCGGGCGCAAACTGGTTGTACAAGTTCAGATTCGGCATGATGCGCACATCCAGATCGTCGACGATCGTCCGCGTTCCGAAGCGCGTATCCGACAACGTCAGGATGGACACCTGATGCCCTCGACCGCGCAATGCCACGGCGAGGTCGTGAACGACGACTTCCGCACCGCCCACCACGTTCGGTGGAAAACGATTCGCACAGAGGCAGATCTTCACGACTGCTCCTTGCTATAGATCAGGTATCCAAGCAAGCCACACCAAAACACGACAAGCGATACGGCAATGCCTGTCGAAGGCGCATACATGATGAGCGACCGGGGCACGACGAACGGCGCCGCGCCAATGGCCGCGACGATCAGTATCTGCTTGACCATGACGAGCCGATAACGGCGTGCCGCCAGGAGCCACGTACTCAGGCCCGCATCCACGAAGGTGGCAATCGAACATCCGGTTGCATAGATCATGATCGGCACGCCGGATACGAAAGCAGGCCCGTATATCATCAGAAAAACCTTGCGACCAATGAAGAAGCTGCAGATCCAGGCAACGCCGCCCACCATCCCCAGATACGCGCCGAGTTTCACCGCCTGCGCGCGCACATCCGACTCGCTGCGCGCCGAAAAAACCATGCTCGGCGCCAATGCCAACGCCAGTGTCATCCCCACCGAATTCCACTGCTCCACCAGCGATGCAGCCGCCGCATATATACCAAGATCCGCCTTGGACACCAGCACGCCGAGCAATAGGCGATCCATCCTCAACACCAGGACGCTGGCGGCAATGGCGGGCCATATCTTCAGCCCTCGAATGACCAGCGTCTTCGTCACGACCGCGCTGCCGCGAAACGACTTCGGAGACTGCAGGGCAAGTGAGCGATAGCGGGTGAACGGCGCGACGGCCGCGACACACGCCTCCAGCGGCCACGCCAAGGCCGCGACGATCGCGCCCATCGAAGCATGCGCGGCCACGTACAGCCAGAGCACCCGAACACAGCTGGCATAGGCCCTCGCTCGCGTGATTACCCACGGCTTGGATTCGGCGTAAGCCATCAGGGAACCCAGTGCGATCGGTTCGACGATCAGCGCGAATGCCGCGATCAAGGTCAACTCGGACACGCTCGACTGGCGCATGACGATCGACACAATGCCGATGAAAATCAGCATCACGGCCAGCGTCAACGCGAGCCGCAAGCGAAAGGCGCGGTAGACGACCATGTGCCGCAATCTCGGGTGTTTGCCAAGGATCGGCTGGATCACCTGCGCACCGAAGATCAGCGCGACGCTGCCGATCACGTAAGCAAGCGACAACGCGAACTGCAATTCGCCGAACAGCCGCGCGCCGTAGAGGTTCGCAAACAGATGATTGCTCGCGACGGCCGCGAGCGCGCCGATCAGCTTTTCGCAAACCACGCCGGCGAACGACGAAAACAGGAGCCTGACGAAAGCGTTCAAGATACCCCCGCCGACTTCGATGCAGGACGCGAGTGCCTCGCGTCGATGAAATACCACCAGATCACCGCGATCATCAGGTAGAGAAGCGTCCGCGCACCGAACATCGTCCAATATTCGCCTTGCTGCGTGGCGTATGTCGCGTACGCGAAGATCTTCGCGCTCAGCCAGAGCACCACGACGCCGCCGCGCATCGCGACCTGGATCAGTATCGCGCTCAGCGCCCCGTAAACGGCGCCCGTTACCGCAACGAAAAGCATGCCGCCCGCATAGCCGAACCAGTAGACCGGCACCGCCATATTTCCCATCGTGAACGTGACATCGTCAAACACGTAGGCCTTCAGAATCTCGGGCGTTCCGTATGACAGCATCAGGTCGCGCAAACCGCTCACCGGCGCATCGCTGAAGAAATTCGGTTCCGTCAGGGAACCCAGGGATCGCACGAAGCGCTCGAACGCGGCGAGCCCCCCCAGCACCGGCGCACTGAACGTATGTGCGTCGCTGTCCACCACGTACCAGACCTGCCCCTGTTCGAGGAAACGGGAAACGACCGTTTCGGATACGTCCAGCCCCTGTCCCTTGTATGCATAGAAAACGGAAACCGTGCCCATCGTGAGTGCGATTCCCGCTCCGATTCCCAGATAGCGAAGCACGGGCTTGCCGTTCATCGCATGAATCGCGATGAACGGAATCAGCATGGTCAGACAGACATGCAATACCGACATGAACTGCTCGCCGTGCAACACCTCGAGACCCAGGTCCGCCACGATCATGGAAACGGACACCCACCGTACGGTCCGGTTCGAACTCGTGCAAAAAGTGCCCAGCAGCACGGCGACGAACGTCTGGTTGTTCAGGAAGAGGTTGAACAGCGCGCCGTTCGACGCGTCATTGCGCAATGCATAACGATTCACACCGTTCAAAAGCGCGAAACCGCCGCTCAATCCGGCCAGTACTCCGATGCCGAGGATCGCCGCAGCCAGCCCCAGGCCGATTGCAATACTGGAGGGGCGAAGCGTCATGTGTGCGGTGATCGGTGCGCGCGCAGCGCGCTCGTTCACGATGCGCCCGAACGCTAAAAGTGCGCAGGCAACGAAAACTAGATAGAACAAAAATAATCGGCTGAAAGCACCGTTTGCCACGCCAAATATGTCCGTTTCACGCAGGAACCCACCGGATTCGATCCCGACGCCGGCAACGAATGCGGTCAATCCGATCGAAAACGTGTAAAGCATCGCCACGGTGAATACCGGGCGCGCCCGGATCAACACGATCAGTCCGGCCACCGCCGCCAGCAGCGTGCAGATGGCACTCGGCTGCATCACGCCGAGCGCAGGCAGCATCGCATTGACAACCAATACGAGTATGAAGAGCGTCCACCCGGCAAGGCCGACTGTCGCGTCAACCCCTGTGCCGACTCGTATCGTTTGCATCGTGGTGTTCTTCACCCTTCGGCCCGGCAGGCGTCCGGCCGCGCATGCACCACTCTATCCAGCGCCCGATGCAGTATCGAGCCGACTGCCGACGACGAAAAACGCCGTGCATTCATCCGGCCGTCACGCACCAATCCCGTCCGCAGTGAAGCATCGCAGGCGACCCGCTCGATTTGACTCGCCCACTCGACGGCATTCGTCGCATCCGCGACAGCAATGAACGAGTCTCCCATCGTGTAGCGATACACCGGCAGATCCGACGCGATGACCGGCACGCCGACGATCTGCGCCTCGATCACCGTGCGACCGAAGCCTTCGTGCAGCGTCGGCGATACATACAGGTCCGCAGCCTGATAGAAATAGCCGAGTTCGTCGTCGTCAACATTCTCGACGAAATGCGCGATGATTCCCGCCTTCCGGGCGATGTCCTCGCACTCCTTACGGTTATCCTGATTCTGAGCACGCCCCACTCGAAGCACGATCACGTCCTTGCGTCCGAGTGACGCCAGAGCCCGAAAGAGCGTCACGTTATTCTTCCGTGTTTCGTCCGAACCGACGTTCAGCAGCACCATTTCCTCACCGGTTCGGATACCGAATCGTGTCAGAAGCAGCGTTCGCGCCTGCTCGCGAATTCGGGCATCGATCGGTGCATAGCGATCATCGAACGCGTTGGGTACGACCTGAATCCGTTCCGCTCGAACGTGAATGTCCGTGACCGCTTCCTGCGCCGTGACATCCGACGGCGTAATCACCACGTCCGCACGGGAAATCAACGATTGGATCAGCCGGACGTACGCGCTCTTCAACTTCTCGACGAGGCCGCGCACTTGTCCCTGGTGTTGCACGTGGTGCAACACGACACCGACACGCCCGCCGGCCAACCGGATCAGCGGAATCATGAACGCCAGATCCTCCTGGTAGAGCACGACGAAACTGCCTGATCGCGCAGCGGCAACCGCTCTCAGCGGATAGATGACGAACTGTGTCCAGTAACGCCGGAGCGAACGCGGCTCGGCCGGGATATCGATCGCTTCGACGTCGAAACCGACACCGCCGGGAATCAGGTCGATGCACATGAGGCTATAGCGCATGACGCCATTCCAGCTCGCCGGCCGCGGCCCGAGAAACCATACAATCCGCACCGCTCGTGCCTCGCCGTGCGGTATGCCTTTTCTTACCATCGAATCACTCATGCGATGCGCTCCGCACCCGATAACCTCAAATCGCCCGTTCAAACCGCGGCCGCTCCCGATCGCATCCCACCGCCAGCATTGCGCGCCGCGCGGGTTCGACGTCGAAAGGCCGCGCCCAGCGTCACGCGTCACGCGTCACGCTGGTGGAGATGCTGGCCCGCACGGCGAACGACGCAACTCAGCGACGAAGGCTCGAAGCCGTTGAACACCAGGCCGTCCACGCGTGCGCCGACCTTGCCCAGGCCATCGACCGCCTCCTCCATGCTCGCAATGCGGACCGAGCCCTGCCGCGCCACCAGCAGCGTCATATCGGCAAACCTCGACCATGCAGCGACGTCCGCCACGGGAAGCGCGGCCGGCGCATCCACGATGATCATGTCGTACTTGTCTCGCAGCGAGGCGATCGCGCGGTCGAGATCCGCAGCCGCGAACCGTTTCACCGACGCACCGGTCTTGCCGGTGGACAGCGCATGAAGGTTGTCGGTCACGCAGGTGATCGCGCTCTCGGGTTGAAGCGAATTTTCCAACACGTCCACCAATCCCTTCGTCGCGGTCACGGGCAGGTAGCGACAAAGTGCCGGCGACCGCACGTTGGCATCCACGATCAGGGTCTTGAGGCCTTTCTGCGAGAACAGATAGGCAAGATTGGCGGAAATCATCGATTTCCCCTGGCCGGGCACCGCTGATGAAACCAGAACGAGTTTCGACTCGCGCCGGTCCGCGCGCAACTTGTATTGCAGCGCCAGGGTGAGGCTTTCGAGCGCATCGGCCAGCGGGACATCGGACTGATCCTTCGTCACGAGGGCGAACTTCTGTTTCGCACCGCTCGGAAGCGCGAACGGCGAATTCGGCAGTACACCCAATATCGGGATGCCGATCGCCGACTCCAGTCGATCCGGATTACGAACGCGCCCGGACAGCAAGGCAAGGCCCTGCGTCACCGAAAAACCTAGCATCAACCCGATCACGGCGCCCATCAGGACGACGAGCACGCGCTTTGGCCGAACCGACTTGTCGCTGACCACCGCCTCGTCGACAATCGACGCATTGCCGACCGTGCCGGCTTCCGCAATCTGAAGCTGCTGCGTATTGTTTAGCAATCCGACATATAACTGGTTGTTGACCTCGACATCGCGTGCCAGCCGCAAATACGTCTGCTGCTGAGACGGCAGGCGCGCGGCCTTGTCTTTCAGCACCGTTGCCTGCTGATCCAGTTCCTTGATCTTGTTGGCTACGGCGACGACCTGCGGTTGGCCTGGCACATATTTCGACAACAGGTCATGATATTCGAGCTTCGCCTCGAGCCGCGACTTGTCGACGAACGCCAGTTGATCCACGAGCAGTTTGATGTCGCCCTGCGCATCGATCGAACCCTGCTGGTTGCGAAATGCGTTCAGCGCCTGCTCGGCCTGTTGCAGCCTCGCCTTGACGATCGGCAGTTGGGTGTTGAGGAACGAAAGACTGCGCTCGGCATCGCCGGCTCGGCGTCTCGCGTTGAAGTTCAGGTAGCTCTCCGCGATCGCATTGAGCATGCGGGCGGCAAATACCGGATCGGCATCCTCGAAATTCAGTAGCATGATGCCGGACTGGCGTTTCGTTTCGGTCACGCTCAGTTTCTTCAGGATCGCATCGAGGCAGGCATCCTTGGCAATGCTCCGCACGCGAAATTGCGCGCCCGGCCTCGCGACAATCCGCGACACATCGACCCGATAGCCATTCGCCGAGCTCGGTTCACCGATCACGCCGCTCAACACCTGCCGACCGCTGCCGTCCTTCAACCGAAACCGGTTGCCATCGAGATAATCGAACTCGAGCGCCTTTCCAGTCTGCGCGTAGGGAACGTCGAACGCATTGAATTCGAGGCGCTCGCCGCCCCAGGCCCATGACGTCAAGCCGAACGGCGCGGCGACGAGACCATCCGCGTCTTTCGACATGAACGAACCGAGCAGGCTGCCGATCAGCGGGAAGTGGTGCTCTGCCGAAACATTGGCTTGCGCGGCCGTCGTGTCGATGGCTTCGGTGACGACCGAACGCGAGCGAACGATGTCGATTTCACCCGTCACCGCCGAATTCTGAATATCCAGCGCCTTGGAAATCGCCGAAAGCGAGCCCAGCGCGCTGGCCTTGTTTTCCTCGACCTGGATCAACGTGTCCGCAGAGTACACCGGCGCAGCCGCGATTGCATATACGAGCGCCGTCAGCAAGCACACAGCGAAAACGGCCAGAAAAATGCGCCAGTTTTCGAAGACGTTCTCCAGCATGTCGACCGGCGACAATCCGAGTGCTCCAGGAGCAGCCTGTTGCTCCCTATTGCGGTGCACGCTTGATGAAGGTCTTTCCATCTTCATGCCAAACTCCAGAATTGACGAACCGACGGAATTCGTCACTTTACGTGCGTTGTTGTTCACGTTCATGTCATTGAAAATCCGGCTGGAATCCCTTCAGGCCCGACCAAGATTCCGTCTCGCCGGAAAAATGAAAACTCGTCATGCATACTCCTGCCTGACCCGGCACGACGTGCAGCAATCCGCACTCCGACGCTCGCTCGCCTCGCACGCGTACCTCCGCGAAGAATGCATCGCACGCTACGCCTGCCCGGTACGGCCGCCGCTCACCTCCAACGCGGCTCCGACGTCGGACAGGCGAAAAATCGTCCCGGCTTCAGCTGCATGCGTCGCGTGATCCCCCCGATCGGCGGCGAACAGGAAGCGTCGCCCCACCCCCGCCCGCGCGGCGGCCTCGAGGTCCGAAGACTTGTCGCCGACCATGATCGATTCGGACATGTTCAGATCGAGTTCGCGCTGCGCTTCATACAGCATTCCCGGCTCCGGCTTTCGGCAAGCGCATGCTTGCTTGTAGGCGCCCACGCCGGCTACCGGATGATGCGGACAGAAATAGACTCGATCGATTCTCGCGCCACGCGCTTCGAACGCGTCGCGCATCCAGTCCATGAATACGATGAACTGCGCTTCGGAAAAATAGCCTCGTCCGATGCCAGCCTGATTCGTGACGACCACAACCTGATACCCGCTCGCATTTGCAATTCGGACCAGATCGAAGATCCCCGTGACGAAAACGCAGTCCTGCGTCCGGTGGACGTATCCGTAGTCAACATTGACCACTCCGTCACGATCGAGAAACAGCGCTTTACGCTTCACTGATTCCGGCCTCCAGCATCAGAGGAATGACCGTTTGCGCCCGGGTATAGTCGTCCGGAACACCGATATCGATGAATTCCGTGACCTCTGGAAACACGCGGATGTCGAGTTCGGCAACCCGTTCGCTCAGGAACGCCTGCTCGAAGGAAAACTTCTCGGGCAAGTCGAAACCGAGCAGCTTCCGCGCATTGACGACATATGTGCCTGCATTGATATAGCCGTGTCCGTGACGCTTCTCGACGAATGCCGACAGCCGCCGGGACTTTGCGTCGAAATGAAGCGTGCCGTAGCGCGATGCGTCCTGCATCGAGGTCGCCACCAGAACGAGATCCGGGCGCGTCTCGCGATAGAACGCCGTCAACTGCTGCAGATCCAGATTCGACAACGTATCCCCGTTCATCACAATCATGTCGGCCGCACCGTGGGCCCTGATCGCGTGGACGATCGCACCGCCGGTACCGAGCGGCTCGTCTTCCTCGATGACGGAAATCGCCATGCCGAAGCTGCGAGTCCGAAGCAGATCCTTGATCCTGGCACTTCCGTAACCCAGCGACAGCACTACTTCCGTCACACCCTGCTGCAAGAGACCTTTCAACATCCAGCACAGAAACGGCTCGCCATTGATCGGCGCGAGCGCCTTCGGCACCTCCTCGCCCAATACCGAACGCAGCCGCGTGCCGAGGCCGCCCGCCAGGATGAGGCACGGCAACGTCGTGCTCATGCGAAGATTTGCTCTTCGACGATGCCGCAGATGATATGACCGCACACCAGATGTCCTTCCTGAATCTTCGGCGTCGATGCGGACGGGATCTCGATGCAGATATCGGCACGCTGCCGCATCTCTGCGGCGCCCGGCCCGTTTCCAGTGAATCCGACCGAAAACATGCCTGCCGCCTTCGCGACTTCCAGCGCCCGAAGGATGTTGGGCGAACGCCCGGAGGTCGAATAAGCCCAGAAGATATCGCCCGAACGCCCCGTCGCCTGAATCTGGCGCTCGAATAGCTTCTCGTACCCGTAGTCGTTGCCGATGGCAGTCATCACCGAGCTGTCCACGGTCAATGCGAAAGCCGCGAGACCCGGACGATCGAAATTGAAGCGACTGACGAATTCACCAGCAATATGCTGGGCATCTGCGGCGCTGCCGCCGTTTCCCGCGAGCAGGACCTTGTTGCCCGCCCGAAACGCCGTCGCCACGCGCTCCGCGACACGCTCGATCCGCGCGATTTGCTCATGATCGGCCAGCAGTCCGCTCAGGACGGACAGCGTCTGCTCTATTTCGCTTTTCACACCGATCGTCATGCGTTCTTTCTCCACGATTGCGCACCAATGTCAGTAAACGTGCAGTTCAGGACTTCACCGTTGACCCCTTTGTATGCGCTTAGCGCCCGCATCACGGACGATCGTTCGACAGGATCCACAAAGAACATCATGAAACCACCGCCGCCGGCACCGGAAACCTTGCCCGCCTTGGCGCCCGCCCGCACCGCGGCCTTGTACAGGTCGTCGATCATCGGGTTCGAGATATTCTTCGCCATGCGCTTCTTCGATTCCCATGCATCCCGCATCGATGCGGCAAAGAGGTCAAAATCCGCCCGCAGTACCGCTTCCTTCATGCGTACGGCCTCTTCCTTTACCTCATGCAACGCGGCAACCGAATCGACGACGCCCTCCACGACATTGGCACTCTGTTCCTTGATGATGTTGGCCGACTCCCGCGATACGCCGGTGTAATACAGCACCAACGACGCCTCCATCTCGGCCTTGATTTCCTGCTTGATCCGCAGTGGGTTGACGATCACCCGGTCGCCGTAAAATTCCATGAAGTTCAATCCGCCGAATGTCGCCGCATACTGATCCTGCTTGCCGCCGGCAAGGCCGAGATCGGCTCGCTCAATGTCATGGGCGAGATGTGCGATGTCGTATTCGCCGAGCGGCAACGACAACAGTTCGCAGAAGGCTGTCACCAGCGCAACGACAATCGTCGACGACGATCCGAGTCCGGACCCCGGCGGCGCTTCGGAACACGTCGTGATCGTGACCGCCAACGGATGGCCGCCATTGAAATCCCTGACGATCCGGTTATAAACGCCAACATGCAACCCGAGACCGTGCTGGACCTCGAGCACCGGCGACACCGGGCCGATCCAGCGCGTATCCGTATCGGCCGCCACCAGTTCGATCTTCGCGTCATCTCGCGGTGCGATCGACGCGTAAGCGAATTTTTCGATCGTCACATTGAGCGCGAGACCACCGAAGCGGTCCGAATAAGGCGGCACGTCCGTTCCGCCGCCACCCAAACCCAATCGCAAAGGAGCCCTCGAACGGGCAATAAAGCGTGTCATGAAATCTCCCGCAGAGAATTAGTCGGCGCCAGCGCGGTAGTACGGCGGCTGGTCTGCGCCCGGTTCATGCCAGGCCGATTGCCCGAATCGTCGCGTCGAGCACCCGTACCAGACCGCAAACTCGCATGACCACGCAACGACAGCCCTGCCTCCGGGAATACGCGACCATGTCCGATGGGAGAACTATGCGACAGACGCACAACATGCTGCGTGCGATGGCTTACATTAAAACGTCCCGACGAAATGGAAGCGGCCAACCTGCGTTACGCTTCACTCGCTTGACGCACGAAGAGACTCTCGTCGATTCGTAGTTTTAACAATTCTTTTCAGGCATGGACTTGCCGCCGAAGTACGAGCCCATTACCGCACGGTCAAACTCGGGCAAGGCGCATCAGGAAGATATGCAACGCAAAGCGGACATACGATTCGCCGCAAGACAATGCGTGTGGTTGTGGGCAGCTTGGTTTCGTCATGACGATCGGCCGCCTTCGAGATGCGATATCGAACGGCACCTTCCCATGACCGATGAAAAGAACCGGGGCACACTCGTCGCGCGGCGGGCAGTGCGATATCACTCACCAATGCCGGATTTGCGCAACACGGGCATGGTCACGTACTTCGCATGCTTCGGCTACCTGATTGCAGTTGCATCGCCGACCGAAGCAACAGCAGGTGTGTCGACACGGAAACGGGCCCTGTCCCCGCCAGGTACGCTCTCCCCGCCCGGCGACGATGGCGCAAGCGCTCGACAACGGAGCACAGTTCGATCTGCTCCTGCTTTAACAATGCTGGATAACGATATGAACAATGATCACCGGTTCGGCCTGCTGATACCGAACATGAACCATCCCGCCACGCCCATCAGGCGCCGAGCTTGTGCGGCGCTCTCGCTGGCGATCGTAGTGATGCTTTCCGCATGCGCGGTGGTGCCGGGCCAACACATGAGCTCGACCGCATTGCCGGTCACAACCGGCGACAATGGCGAAGTAACCAGCGACATGCAAATCCCGGTCAGGCAGATCGACCTGACGCAGATCAAGCAGATCCGGACCGCACAAAAAAGCGCAGCCGGAATGATGATCCCGCGGAACCTGCTCGCGAAGCCTGACATCTACAAGCTCGGCTCCGGCGACGTGCTACAGATAACGGTGTGGGATCATCCGGAGTTCGCGACGGCCGCGGGCCAGCCAGTGCAGAACACGAAGACTGCGGACGCGGCGCCCGGTTTTGTCGTCGACAGCAACGGCAACGTGCAATTCCCGTACATACCCCGCCCCATCCGCGCGGCCGGGAAAACCGTTGCGCAAATTCAGCACGAAGTCAAAACCGAACTCAGCAAGGTATTCATCAAACCACAGGTAACTGTCCGTGTGGCATCGTTCCGCGCGACACAGGTGTATATCGACGGCGACGTGCGCACGCCCGGAGCACAGACCATCAACGACATTCCGATGACGTTGATCGAAGCAGTCAGCCGCGCCGGCGGATTTGCGCCGACGGCGGATCAAAGTCGCGTCACGATCACTCGCGACGGCACAATCTATCCGGTGAATGTCGCCCAAATGATGAAGGCGGGCAAAAATCCGGCGGATATCATGCTGAAGCCAGGCGACATGCTGCATGTCGGTGCACGTGACGATAACCCCGTATACGTGATGGGCGAAGTGATCAAGCCTCAAGCCGTTACGCCGCTTCGCGACGGTTCGCTCACGCTGAGCGAAGCGCTCACGCAGGCGGGTCAACTCAACCAGCAGACCTCGAATGCCAAGCAGGTTTTCGTGCTGCGCAATGCGGCCGACGGCGGTACGACCGACGGCAATGCACCCGTTATCTATCACCTCGACATGCAATCCCCTGTCTCCATGCTGCTCGCGAACCAATTTCCGCTCGCATCGAAGGACATCGTCTATGTCGACAACACGGGGCTCGTCCGGGCCAGCCGTGTGTTGAATCTGCTGCTGCCTGCGATCAGCGCGGGCTTGACCGGCGCGCTCCTCACCAAGTAATCCGGGGTGTCAGCTCGCGCGTCGACCATGGCGGGCTGACGCGCGAGCTGTAAAGACGGCGCACTCACGCAGGCATTATTCAATTAATTCGCAATACAAAATATCGATCCATCCCGGTGATCAGCGATCGCTTGCATTGTTATCCGACTGAACGCGGGGAGCGGGTCGGCCGGCCCTGAAAAATCTCCGCTCTCCAGTAGGCTGGTCGCCGTACCCGCATCGATGCTCGCGGTCGCTGTCTGGATCGCAGGCAATGTCCGTCTCAATGCGATCAACTCCTCACCTTGCCAGGTACAGGTGCGCGATCTCGTCGATTTGCGGCGAAACGATGTGCGAGCCGAACGCAGGGCTCTTCGCAAAATCGATACCCCACCCACGACAACGGAATCAGTGGAATGATCGCCACAACCATGTAGAGGCCGAGCGGCCATCCCACGAACTGAAAGCGCTCGCACAGCCATAACGTCGCGTAAAGCGGAACGCCGTGCAGCAGATAGATTGAATAGCTGATTTCGCCGAGCCATGAGAACAAGCGCACCCGCAGCTTCAATACGGTCGCCAGCAATGCGAACAGTGCAATGCCAATAACGTATGCCAGCGACGACGGAAGATGCTCCATGTTGTGATGCAACCAGTCGTTGATCGCTCCCACCACCGCAATGCTCACAATCAGCACCGTCAATGTGGCCACCGCTGATCGGTAAGTCAACGACAGGTGAGCACGCGGGCCGCGGGCCCATCGAATCCGCAGCGTTTGAAAGGGCCTGTCATACGCCTGGCGAAAGCAGGCGCCCCAGAACATGATCGCAAGGTGAAACGGCATTGCCTTGTACTGCCCCAGGGTGCCGGCCGGCATGAGCCCCAGCCCCAGAGTCACGACAAACACGCCGCAGAGCGCCGCGCAGACGAAATACAGGTCACGCATTCGATGGAGCCCACCGAACCAGAACAAGAGCAGGCATAACCCGTAGAAGTACAGTTCCGTTTCCAGAGTCCACGCATGAGGCATAATCAACGCCTGCCCAAATGCGGTGGGAATCATCGTCACGTTTGCAATGAGCTCGACGATGTTCATCTGCCTATTGAACAAATGGCAGTAAATCAAATAACCCAAAGGGAGCGTCAGCCAATAAGCCGGATACAAGCGAAAAAATCGACGAATCAGGAAGCGTCGCGTACCCTCGCCGATTTCGCCCCGCAAGCTGGTCGGAATGAGCATGCCGCTGATCGCGAAGAAAATCACGACACCGATTCGTCCGAAGTTAACGGAACGTTGCAGCGTGTCGAGCAAGATTTGCGACCCCGCCAGCGGAGCAAACCGTTCCGCAAAGTGCGTCCAGATGACGAATAGCACGGCAACGGCACGCATTGCGTCGATGTGGTGAAAGCGGCTGGAATCCGCTGAATTCAACATGCTCGAATCCTTTCCGGGGAGATGAAGATGGGCAAGCCGATCATCGACGACGAATGGTGGACACTGCTTGAGCCGTTGTTACCATCTCTCGCGACGGATCGTCGCCAACGCCGCCAGTCCTTCGCTCGCCCCGATCTTGACGAACGCGAACGTCGACGGCGTCGCACAACTGCTGCCGCCGATCGACCCGATTCCACAGGATCTATGCGCGGGAGCATCCGGCTCCGCACCGGCTCGAGCAGTGCCGTCGGATCGTTCCGACTTCGACACGAGATCACGTAGCGACTGGTGCCGAACGATCAAAGCTCTGGCTCAAGATGTTCCGCCAACGGCTCTACTCTCTTGCATCGAAGGCGGCATGCCCGCAGATCCATCGCAATTCGCGGTTACCATGCCCACGCGTTGCACACAAATGCCACATACACATCGCGTGACGTCGCCCAGTCCATCGCTCCTCATGCCACCGATAAAAATCTTTCAATAACGACATGAATTCATTTATGCACCGAGACGAGCAATCGGCATCGACGACACACCTCTTGAATCTTCTTTAATATCAAATAAGGACCGCACATTTCCGTGCGGCAGACTACTTAGCCTGGAGACGGTCTAAAAACGAGACACGGCGTGTGGACATGTTCGATCCGATTCCATGTCCCGTATCATCGGCGACGTACCTCGTTCGCCTCGATCTTGACCAGCGCAGATGTCAACGACATCACGCAATGGCTGCCGCCGATCGACGCGACTCAGCCGATTCGCGGATTGCCCCCCCGTACATCGACCGTGTGTGGTCTACACCGATCACGACTCGGACCGGTCGATTGCACGATCATGAGTAGCGACCCGATCGTTCATCCATCACTCTGGATGACTGATCTTTAAACTCATCCTCCCGGTTCGGATACCCGATTCACGTCCGATCGAAGTTTCGGTCTTAATATCTCGGAGTTTCCCGGAGGACTTAAGTCTTAGGCCGTCTTCGGGGTTTAAGTCCGATTTACTCCCCGTCCCGATAGATTATTATTCTTACATCGGAGCGAGATGCATCCGATAGAAATTTCCGCCACTTAAAGTGACGACATCACTAGAATACGCAACCCCGCGAATTCAGGGGATCGTTTTTCTCTAAAAAATAAAACGAAAACAAGATGCGGCAAGCCGATTCCGCCCTGGTCGTACGAGACGTCCATTCGATATCAAGCACAAACGATCGGCAAGGAATTTTTTGTCAAGCGATTTTCTTGACCCTGGATTGCCCATGCCCAGGGGACATCTTTCCATCGAATATTCAATTCAATGCAACAAGAATAATTGCATCATCCATTGAATAATCGATTTCAGAAGGAAATTCCCGGCCATGAATTTGATTATGGAAAATTCGACAAGGAGATCATGATGTCGTTAATTTCCAGATTTGTTTTCGTTCGCGTCGCAGCCATGCTTCTCGTTACCCTGTTCATTTGCAGGGATGCGGAATGTCAGGTAACACTAGCCAAGTTGAACGCGCCAAACACCTCCGCAAGCTCGACTTTTACGGGATTAAACAACGGCACGATATCGGGAGCACACAATATATCCAAGGTTGACGTTCACACACTACTGTATCCGGGCGCGACCACCAAGATACTTGCCCACTATCTTCCATGGTGGAATGCATCGCCTCGCAGCGGCATCAGTGTCGGGTATCAGTCCGACGATCCGGTTTATATCAACAAGCTCTTCAATGATCTTGCTTCCAGAGGTGTCGACGGTTTGATTATCGACTGGTATGGTCAAACGGATTTTACCAACAAGGCATGGCTGGCATCGATACCGGAGCTTCAGAAATTTTCTAACATCACTTTCAGCATCATGATCGACGCCGGCTCGTTTAAATTCAATCCCTGCGCGGGATGCGACGCAACCGCCAATATTCTTTATAACCTCGATTATATAGAAGAAGTCTACATTCCCTATCAGCAATATTTGAGATACAACGACCATCCCGTCGTATTCGAATTCGGATTGACGAGCCTCCCCGGAGTTGATTGGACGAAAATCCAGGCAGCACACCCCGAAATTTACTGGGCCCATCTGGATAATGCGACTTCCGTCTCCGGATTCGACATTACGAATAGCAAGGGATCTTTTTTGTGGGTCGATCCCCCGCCATATCCGATTGTGGAAAAACAGGCCAGCATGGCTGAACCGAACTATTTCTACGGCAACGCTCTCACCAAGCCGAACCAGATCACAGTTGGCGCCACCTTCAAGGGATTCAACAGCAGTCTTGCCGCCTGGGATGTCGGAGTGCCTCAATATATTCCTCAGACATGCGGCGCCACGTGGCTGGAGACCTTCTCGACGATAAACAAGTATTACAGTGCCGCCAAGCAGCTTCCGTTCCTGCAACTGGTTACGTGGAACGACTACGAAGAAGGGACCGAACTCGAAACCGGAATCGAAAACTGTGCCACGTTGTCGGCGATCGTGGATTACGCGAATCACGCTCTAAACGTTCATCTGACACACGTGAATACAATCGATCATCTCGAACTCTATGAGCAGAACAAGGACGGCACGCTGGCCCTAACGAATACCTTTCCAGCAACCATGCTGAATATCACCATGACCAGATTTTCCGGAACGTTTTATTTGAGGGCAGTGGGCAAGCCATTCATGAAAAACGTACTTTCTCAAGCCATCGTCGTCAATCAGCAGTTAGTCGCCAAGCGTCCAAGCCCGGCCCGATACGACACGGCGAACGGCGCCAGGATAGCACCTCAAAGGAAGTAAGGCGCTTCGCGGGAAACCTCGTGACGAAGAACATCAGCGTAAGAAATATATGGCCCGCCTGACGCCGACAAGGTCACCGATGTGAAAGCATCAGGCCTGTCAGCTCGGCAGGCGGGCGCGCTGATGTCGGTTAAATCAACCCCGCCTGTCCGGACGACAAATCTCGGCAAGCCCGTCGAGCCCGCGCGCTGGCTCCCGCACGAACGCATTCGACTCGTCCTGTACACGACCAACGTTGCGGCGCCATTCGCATTGATGGTCGCGATGTCGATGCGCTTGCCCACGCCCGCCAAGGTGAACGCAGCCGACGCCGACGAAAAGGCGGTGGCACCCGCTGTCGTTACGCCGTCATTGACGATCCGCGCGTCCCCCTTCGCGCCGAAATACTTTGCGCTTACCGGCAATTTGGCGGGAAGCGCCGCCGTTGCTTGAAGCCAGAACAGTGGTGCGCGACAGCGAGTTTCCACCGGCCGTGTACGTGCTGATTCCGAATTCCCGGTTTCCCCTTGCGGCTCATGGCCTGCAACTCATAATAGAACGTGTCGGCATTTGCACATACGGATAAAAAATTCAGGAATCCGTCTTTTCGCCAGCCAGAGACAGAACACCCATACCCGTGGAGGTGGTCGTTTACTTCACGGGATCCTAAAGTTGAAGTGCCATATCGGTCCCCGACGCGTGTCGGCAAGCACGCAAAGGAATCAGAAGCGCCGGATGCGCGGCGTCGGCAACAGTCGCCGCTCACGCGTCTCCTGCGACTTCGCTGCATGACTTGCGATCCGGCGCGTTGAACGCCGGACGAGCGTTATTGACCCAACCTCGGAATCATCGTGACCGTCGGGGCAGCGCTATAGGTGACCGTCATCGCGTCGCCCGGCTTGAGATCGACCATGCCGTTCGTCAGCCCGGTTGCATACGCTTGCTGACCGTTTCGCGACACGCTGATTGACGACACGGCACCGCCCGCAACCGACATGCTGACCGCACTCGGGTAGCTGTTCGCGAACGTCCACGGTGAAGCACTCACCGTCTGCACAACAGGCGTCAGTTGCACGCCGAAGCCGACAAAACCGTTTTGCGCGATATTGTCTTCGCTCCACGACGTGTAGGCCCATGAGCTCGACGAGATCAACGCATCGACCGCGCGGGGATAATTGAGCGGCTGGGCCATATAATTCCCCCGCAGTTTGAGCAATGCCCCGGCGGTGAGCGTCCCGACCGTGATGAGCCGAGCGAAACCGTTGCAGCATCCGATATTCTCCCCGGTATTGCCGCTGATCTCCGTGAACGACGTGCAGGATCCGTCGACGTAGATGCCGTCCTTCGAGATGCCGGACAGTTGATTCTTCGAGACGATGCATCCTCGGGTGTTGTACAGCGCGATTGCGGAAACGGCGCTCAGTCCGCCGGTTCCTGTGAACGTGATCGACGCGCCACTGGCAATTCCGCTACCCGTGACATTATTGGACAGCGTGACGGTCGGGCCATTTCCGTTTCCTGAAACCGACGTGACATAAGTACCGACCGGGATGTTCGTTCCGGATACGCCTTGCCCCACCGCACAGCCGCGTGCGGACGGATACGGCGTAAACGTCAGCGTATTGGTTCCCGCCGCCGCCACCGCCGAGTTCGTGATCGTTTGAGACGTCATGCAGACCATCGGAGTAAAGACGATGGACGCGCCGCTCGCGATGGCGCCAGTCGTCGCCTTGCTGAGCGTTACCGTATTCGCCGTCACGCCGACTACGAAGGTTCCAGCCGCGATGTTGGTACCGCTGACGCTCTGCCCGACCGATACCCCCGTCGTTTCGCTACCGGGCGACCCGAAACCATAGTTGTCGTTGTAGGTCACGCCGGTCGTCGTGGCGAACGTCAACGATGTGGCGCCACTCGCGGCGGACGCGGTCGTCGCGATCGTCGAGCCGAACAAGCCGACGCCGGAAAAAATCACGGTCGCACCACTCGGGACGTTCGCATTCTGGTCCAGCGTCACCGTCGATACGCTCGCCGACACGACCGTGCCGATTACCACGCTGGTCGATCCGTTGAAATACCAGGCCGTCATGCCGACCGCAACGCCAGGAATGTTTGCAAAGTTCAGCGTCTTAGATGCCGAGGTCGCACTGATCGTCGTCAAGGGGAATCCGTTCTTGTTGTTCGGATCCCATGCGTTGCTGATCGAGTTCTGCGAAATATTGACGTGGATGTTGCTTCCCCCCGGCTGCCACAGTCCGATCGGCGTTCCCGCCGCATTCTTGATCGTGTTGTTGACGATCGTGATATTCGAATTATTGAATCCAGCAGTCGCGGTCACCGCCAATGCCCCATAGCCGATCGGTCCATTTGGAGCATTGGCGATTGCACCGATGTTGGATTGAACCCCACACGAATCCAGGACATTATTGGCAACCGTCACATTGTCGTTGCCGTACGACTGGTAAACGCTCGTCAACTCCGACGCGACATAGATGCCAGCGCCCATTGGGTTGTAGATCTGATTGTCGGCCACCGTGATGTCCTGAGCACCCACAATCGCTATCCCGCGTGCATATTTGGTTCCGACAACCCGGTTATTTGCAATCGTCACGCGACGAGGACGCACGCCCTCGTTGAAATAGCCCACCACCGCAAACGCGTCATCGCCGCCGTTGATCACTTCGTTGTTCGTGATGGTGATGTCCGAGCTTGCCTTCGTGACGTGAATGCCGTCATGCCAGATATTGAGCAGGGTATTGCCGAACACCTTACCATTGACGCAGCTGCGCATCAGCGCACCTGCACTGGCGGAGTTGTTGAATCTGCATCCCGAAATTTCGAACTGACTGCAGTTCATCAGGTTGATCGAACCGGCATTCTCGTCCGGGTAATTTTCGGTCGCATTCTTCGAGAAGAACTGCAGATTCTGAATTTTGAAATTGCTGGCGGAACGCCAGTAAATCACTGAATTTTGGCCTTGCGATGTCGTGCACTGCAGGATCGAATCCCAGCCGGCGCCGATGATCGACGCCGTCGCGGTCAATGTGTTGCTATACAGATAAGTGCCAGGCGGGAAATACAGCGGTATCCCGGCATTGAGCGCAGTCTGGAGCGCAACCGTATCATCGGTTACACCATCCCCCTTCACGCCAAACCGCCGGACGCTCATCGGCAGGTCGACCAACTCCTGCAGAAGCGGTCGTGCGGTCAGGCCCGTTGCCGTGCCAACAATGTATGTAGCCGGAAATTCTGCTGTCATTCAAGCACTCCATACCATCGCAATTCAATCGCGATGCAAAAGTAAAAGGCGGCTGGACGATCGGAAGCTACGTCTTCCGAATCCTCGAGGTGCAGCTGCAGGAACGCATGCGGCTGCCAGGCAAGACGCCGCCGCAAATCAACCCTGTCAGACCAGATATCCTTTTTCTTGTTTTCATGAAGAGAAATCAGGCACGATCGCACGCACCCACTCATTGCAGAATAAGAACGATTTTCCCGATGAATTGTGCGTTCGGTAACCGAAGCACGGAGCGATGCTGCGCGCGAAGCGGCGGGAGCGATCCGGCCGAATGACTTGCCCATTCGATGCACACGCAACGAATCCCCGACACGCCTCCCGTCGCCGCCCCCGATCCGCCTCCCCTCGAAACGACCGCCCCCGGGTACTTCTTACTCTGCTGCACACGCACAATCAGGAACGCTTACCGCCTTTTCCCCGCACCGGACACCCGCATCGAAAAAAGATCATACGTATCAGTAGAAACACCGATGCTGTAGTCAAACTACATTCGTACGATTGGCCACTGCAGAGAATCGCTACATCCGATTCAGCAGTGTCGGACGGTCCGCGTCGCCGTCCGCGTTGTTCGATCGGGCCCAACCGGCCGTAACGATTCCCCGCCTGGCCTGGCATGCCGACGCGCAACCACCCTGCATCGCCAGCCGAATGCGTCCGGTGCGAATCCACCGGACGTGCGCAGCTCCAGACATCATCCGAACAACCGGCAATACGATCATGGAGAGCAACATGCGGGACAAACACTGGCCGGCCGTCGTGCTGGCAGCGACCCTCTGCACCACCGCCTACGCAGGCAACGCCGATTTCAATTCGCAGGGCGACGCCGCCGACGCATTCGCGTCGTCCGCCGCGCAGCGGCGCGCCGACCTCCTCGTGCGCAAGATGACGCTCGACGAGAAACTGCAGTTCATCCATTCGCAATACGAAATGTCGAAGGTGCCGAACGGCGGTGCCGGCTACATCCAGGGCGTGCCGCGGCTCGGCATTCCCGATCTCAACATGGTCGACTCCGCGACCGGCTCCGGCAGCACGTCGCTCGCGAGCACGACCTTCCCCGCCACGATCGCCGTCGCCGCGAGCTGGGATCGCCGCCTGTCGTACGACTACGGCAAGCAGGTCGCGATCCAGTTGCGCGCGCAAGGGTTCGGCATGGGTCTCGGCGGCGGCACCAACCTCGCGCGCGAGCCGCGCGGCGGCCGGCTGTTCGAGTATCTCGGCGAGGATCCGCTGCTCGCAGGCGACCTGCTCGCGGAGCGCACGCTCGCCACGCAGCGGCAGAAGGTCATCGCGACCATCAAGCACTATGCCGGCAACGAACAGGAGCATGGCCGGATGGGCGGCAACACGCAGATCGACGAACGCACGCTGCGCGAGCTCTACCTGCTGCCGTTCGAGATCGCCGCGAAGCGCGGGCATCCAGGCAGCGTGATGTGCAGCTACAACCGCCTGAACGGCGCGTACGCGTGCGAGAACACGCATCTGCTGAACGACGTGCTGAAGAACGAATGGGGCTTCCAGGGCCAGGTGCAATCCGACTGGGGTGCCACGCACAGCACGGCCGCCGCGATCAACGCCGGGCTCGACGAGGAAGAAGACGTCGGCCCGTCGGTCTACCTGACGCCGGCGGCCGTCAAGCAGGCGATCGCGAACGGCTCGGTATCGACCGCGCGCCTCGACGACATGGTGCGCCGCAAGCTCGCGGTGATGATCCGCGTCGGCGTGATGGACGATCCGGCCAAGGGCGGCGGCACGATCGATTTCGCGGCCGCGAACCGGTTCGCGCAGAGCGTCGCCGAGCAGTCGATCGTACTGCTGAAGAACGACGGCAACCAGTTGCCGTTGGCAGCCGCGGCCTTGTCGCGCATCGCGGTGATCGGCGGCCACGCCGACGCGGCCGTGCTTTCCGGCGGCGGCTCGGGCAACACGCGCGATCCGGTCACCGGTTCGTTCGCGGGCTGCGCCGGCCTGACGTTCGGGGCGTCGACCGGCTGCAGCTGGTGGCGCAATCCGTGGCTCAAGGTCGACGTGCCGATCGTCGCGGCGATCCGCGCGCTCGCGCCGGCGGCACAGGTCACGTTCGCGGGCAACAGCGACCAGCAGTCGCCGTTCCGCGCGTACACGCAGCAGGAAATCGACCAGGCCGCGGCGCTCGCGGGCCGCTCGGACGTCGCGATCGTCGTGGTCGCGCAGCCGGCCGGCGAGGATTTCGGCGATCTGCAAAGCCTGAGCCTCGCGAATCCGTCGAATCAGGATGCGCTCGTCGAAGCAGTCGCGCGGGCGAACCCGCACACGATCGTCGTCGTCCAGAGCGGTAATCCGGTGCTGATGCCGTGGAAGGACAACGTGTCGGCGATCGTCGAGGCGTGGTATCCGGGCGAAGGCGGCGGCAAGGCCATCGCGAACGTGCTGTTCGGCGCGGTCAATCCGTCCGGCAAGCTGCCCGTCACGTTCCCGGCGCGCGACCAGGATTCGCCGACGTGGGGGCAAGGCGGCGCATTCGACAACGACCCCGTCTACGCGGAGAAGCTGAACATGGGCTACCGCTGGTACGACGCGCGCAACATCAAGCCGATGTTCGAATTCGGCCACGGGCTGTCGTACACGCACTTCGCGTATTCCGGGTTGTCGGTGTCGCGGCAACGGGACGGCTCGCTGAGCGTCGCGTTTACCGTGCGCAACGACGGCCGCGTCGCCGGCGCGGAAACGCCGCAGGTCTATCTCGGCGTGCCGTACAAGGACGAGCCGCCGAAGCGGCTGGTCGGCTGGGAAAAGATCCGGCTGAACCCGGGCGAGGCACGGCATGTCCGCGTGATCGTGTCGCCGCGGATGCAGAGCGTGTGGGATACGTCGCGCAACGGCTGGAAGGTCGTCCAGGGCGGGACGGTGTATGTCGGCGCGTCGTCGCGCGATATCCGGCTGCAGGGCAGCTAGGCAGCCGGCCTGACGATGCCGGTGTCGGGTGGAACGCCGCCCGGCACCCACGCACAACGCGTCGATTCGTACGATTAAAGAGGCGCCACCGGCCGGCAAACAATGCGCAATCGCGGTGTTTCGTTCGCATTGTCGACCAGGTGTCGGCAATGCGTGCGCGATGCGCACATGAATGAAAACCGGGAATGCCATCGATGCCCGGATTGACTTGCTCGTGCGACCCGTTCGGGTAGGATGTGAACGTGCGATTTACCGGACTTCGTACCGGCCGCCCACCGCACGAATGTGATAGCGTAGTGAAGCCGCAGCACGGTCTCGTCGCCGATGGTTGGGGTAGAACATGTCGGCAGGTCCGCGGGCGCGCTTCGTCGTCAGTCGTCATTGCAAAGGAGTTCTCCTATGTGGACCAAACCTGCCTACACTGATCTGCGACTCGGTTTCGAAGTCACGATGTACGTGTCGAATCGCTGATTCGGGCACGCCATCCGGTAAGGAAAGCCTCGGCCTGCCGAGGCTTTTTCTTTGCTTCGCCCCCCGGCCCCTCGTCGCACCGTCATGCTCATACACATCCTCGGATCCGCCGCGGGCGGCGGCTTTCCGCAATGGAACTGCAACTGTGCGAACTGCGCGGGTTTTCGCGCGGGCACGATCGACGCGCAGGCCCGCACCCAGTCGTCGATCGCGCTGTCCGACGACGGCGCGAACTGGGTGTTGTGCAACGCGTCCCCCGACATTCGCGCGCAACTGCAAGCCTTCCCGCCGTTGCAGCCGGGCCGTGCGCTGCGCGACACCGGCATCGCCGCCGTCGTGCTGATGGACAGCCAGATCGACCATACCGCCGGCCTGCTCAGCCTGCGCGAAGGCTGTCCGCTGCAGCTGTGGTGTACCGACATGGTCCACCATGACCTCATCAGCGGCTTTCCGCTGTTCAACATGCTCGCGCACTGGAACGGCGGGCTGGTCTGGAACCGCATCGTGCTCGGCGACAGCTTCACCGTGTCGGCCTGCCCGAACCTGCGCTTCACGCCGCTGCCGCTGAGCAGTGCGGCGCCACCCTACTCGCCGCATCGCTTCGATCCGCATCCCGGCGACAACATCGGCCTGCTCGTCGAGGATCGCCGCACCGGCGGCACGCTGTTCCATGCACCCGGGCTCGGCACGGTGGACGACGCGCTGCTGCAACGGATGAACGATGCGGACTGCGTGCTCGTGGACGGCACGCTGTGGGACGACGACGAGATGCTGCGACGCGGCGTCGGTGTACGCACCGGCCGCGAAATGGGTCATCTCGCACTGAACGGTCCGGGCGGCATGCTCGACGTGCTGGCCCGGGTGCCGGGCCCGCGCAAGGTATTGATTCACGTCAACAACACCAATCCGATCCTCGACGAAGGTTCTCCCGAACGCGCGGAATTGCGGCAGCGCGGGATCGAGGTCGCCTTTGACGGGATGGACATCGTGCTATAAAAAACGCATGGTCCCGCTTTCGCGACGCGCATCGTGATGCATACGACGTCGATTGCGGTACGACGCACGCCCTTCCACTGTCCCCAACGTCATGGAACCGTCGATGAGCCAACCCGCTCTCACTCCCGCCCAGTTCGAGCAGGCGCTGCGTGCCAAGGGCGCCTTCTATCACATCCACCACCCGTACCACGTCGCGATGTTCGAAGGCCGCGCGACCCGGGAGCAGATCCAGGGCTGGGTCGCGAACCGCTTCTACTATCAGGTCAGCATTCCGCTGAAGGACGCGGCGATCCTCGCGAATTGCCCCGACCGCGAGGTTCGCCGCCAGTGGGTCCAGCGCCTGATCGATCATGACGGAACCGCCGGCGACGAAGGCGGTATCGAGGCGTGGCTGAGGCTCGGTGAAGCGGTCGGGCTGGACCGCGCGCAGTTGCGCTCGCAGGAACGCGTGCTGCCCGGCGTGCGTTTCGCCGTGGACGCCTACGTGAATTTCGCGCGCCGCGCGAACTGGCAGGAAGCTGCGAGCAGCTCGCTCACGGAGCTGTTTGCGCCGCAGATCCACCAGTCGCGCCTCGACACCTGGCCGCGCCACTACCCGTGGATCGATCCGGACGGCTACGCGTATTTCCGCACGCGCCTCGGTCAGGCGCGCCGCGACGTCGAGCACGGGCTCGACATCACGCTGCGGCATTACACGACCTACGAGAGCCAGCAGCGGATGCTGGACATCCTGCAGTTCAAGCTCGACGTGCTGTGGACGATGCTCGACGCGATGTCGATGGCCTACGAACTGCATCGGCCGCCTTATCACACCGTCACCGACCAGCCGGTCTGGCACAAGGGAATCGCACCATGAATTTCGACAGGAATCGCGTGCCGCGCTGGCGGCCGGGTTTTCGCTTCCAGTTCGAGCCGGCCCAGCATGCGCACGTGCTGCTGTACCCCGAAGGCATGGTCAGATTCAACGAAAGCGCGAGTGCGATCGGCGGGCTGATCGATGGCACGCGCACCGTCGCGGACATCGTTGCGCATCTCGAACGGCAATTCCCCGACGTGCCCGAACTCGGTACCGACGTCGAGGACTTCATGGAGACCGCCCGTGCCCAACACTGGATCGAACTCGCGTGAACCGGTGACGCCCGACGCCGCGCGGCCGGCAACCGGATTGCCGCTGTGGCTGCTGGCCGAACTGACGTACCGGTGCCCGCTGCAGTGCCCATACTGCTCGAATCCGCTCGATTTCTCGCGCCAGGGCGCGGAGCTCGACTCGGCACAATGGTTCAGGGTCATGGCCGAAGCGCGCGAGATGGGCGCCGTGCAGATCGGCTTCTCGGGCGGCGAACCGCTCGTCCGTCCGGATCTTGCCGCACTGATCGGCGAGGCGCGCCGCCTCGGTTACTACACGAACCTGATCACGTCGGGTATCGGCCTGACCGAGCAGAAGATCGAGGCGTTTCGCCGCGCCGGCCTCGATCACATCCAGATCAGCTTCCAGGCGAGCGACGCGACGGTCAACGACATGCTGGCCGGATCGGAAAAGGCATTCGCCCACAAGCTCGCGATGGCCCGCGCGGTCAAGGCGCACGGCTATCCGATGGTGCTGAACTTCGTCACGCACCGGCACAACATCGACGACATCGACCGCATCATCGAGCTGTGCATCGCGCTCGACGCGGACTACGTCGAGCTCGCGACGTGCCAGTATTACGGATGGGCCTACCTGAACCGTCAGGCGCTGCTCCCCACCCGCGCGCAGCTCGAGCGCGCGGAGCGCATCACGAACGCGTATCGGGCGAAGCTCGCCGCCGCGAACAACCCATGCAGGCTGATCTTCGTCACGCCCGACTACTACGAGGAGCGGCCGAAGCCCTGCATGAGCGGCTGGGGCAGCCTGTTCCTGATCGTCACGCCGGACGGCACCGCACTGCCGTGCCACGGCGCGCGGCAACTGCCGATCGCCTTTCCGAACGTGCGCGATCACGACCTGCGACACATCTGGTACGAATCGTTCGGCTTCAACCGCTTCCGCGGCGACGACTGGATGCCCGAACCCTGCAGGTCGTGCGACGAGAAGAAGAAGGACTTCGGCGGGTGCCGATGCCAGGCGTATCTGATGACGGGCGATGCAAGCCTCACCGATCCTGTCTGCGGCAAGTCGCCTCATCACGGCCTGATCGAGAAAGCACGCGAGGCCGCGCTCGCGCCGCTGCAACCCATGACGCAACTCGTGTTTCGCAACGTACGCAATTCGCGTGAATTGACGAAGACCTGAACGGCGCCGCGCGCTCGCCCCCGATCGCCGGTGTTTCCTGATTTGGAACGCAATGTTCGCGCATCGCGTCGGGCCGGCTCACTATAATTCGTTCGATCGAATCCGATCGTCAGACCCATTACCGGAGCAGACCATGAACGACCTTCATATCGTCGCCGTGCTGTACGCCAAGGCGGGGCAGGAGGCGCAATTGCGCGAAGACCTGATCGCCCTTGCCGGTCCGTCGCAGAATGAAGAAGGCAATCTGCGCTACGAGGTGCATGTCGACAGCGAAGATCCGCGCCGGTTCGTTTTTGTCGAGCATTGGGCAGATCCCGCCCTGCGCGAAAAGCATCACACGCAAGGCGCACACATCCTGAATTTCCACGCCAACGGCGTGAAGAATGTCGAGCGCTCGGAAGTCTTCAAACTGTCTCGCCTCGCCTGACCCTCCCTTCCCGCGCTGACCACCGTTTCATGCGCGTGCGCGCGACGCCGGACATCTCGCCGCGCGCCGCGTCGTCGCCCCGGATTCAGCGGGGAGCGACGCGGTGTCCGGCAACCCATCGAATCCGTTTTTGCAACGTTCCGCGCCGACGGCCCGTCACGCGCCGGCTACCGCCCATGGCGCGGCAGCGAGGCGCTCCGCCAGATAGTCCAGGAACGCGGTCACGCGCAACGGCCGCAAGCTGCTCGGCGGCGTCACGAGATTCACGCCCACCGGATCGATCCGCCACTCGGGCAATACGTCCACCAGTTCGCCTCGCATCAACGCGTCCCTGACGACGAACTCGGGTTGCAACGCGACGCCCCGACCAGCCAGCAGCGCGGGAACGATCACGTCGGCGCTGTTGCTGCGGATGATGCCGCGCACCGTGACCGCGAACGCGTCTCCGCACGCATGACGGAATTGCCATAACTCGGGCGTCGCCACCCCCGTGTAGACGAGACACGCATGCCGGGCCAGGTCGCGAGGATGCGTCGGTCGCCCCCAACGTTTCAGATAGGCCGGCGAAGCCACCAGTGGATGATTCACCGCGCAGAGCCGGCGCGCCCGCAGCGACGAGTCGGCGAGTTCCGCGATGAGCACCGCCACGTCGAACCCGCCGCCGACCACATCGACGATGCGGTCGGTGACGCAAAGGTCGATCTCCACCTGCGGATAGCGTTCGAGAAAGGCGGGGATCAGCGGCGCGACGTGGCGGCTCGCGAACGACATCGGCACGGCAACGCGCACCAGACCGCGCAGTTCCGTCGCGTGCGACGACGCCTCGTTCTCCGCCGCCGCGGCTTCGCTGAGAATGCGAATCGCTCGCGATTTGGCGATTTCGCCGGCGGCCGTCAGCGAAACCTGACGCGAGTTTCGATAAAAGAGCGCCGTGCCGAGCCGGCGTTCGAGTCGGGAAATGGCTTTCGACACGGTCGGCTGCGAGAGGTCGAGCGCCTCCGCGGCCCGGACGAAAGAGCCCGTTTCGAGCACGTGCGCGAAAATCGCCCATGCCTCGAGGTCAGGAAGTATCTGCATCAGACAGCAAGCCTCCGGTTGGCCGATCCGGCCCGTTCCTGCCGATACCGGTGCCGCGCCCTGCAGCGTTCGCGCTGCATGAGCACCGCCGCCGATACCGGCTGCGCGATGTGCACACCGCTAGAAAAGCGTATGAAGGCCGATGCGGGCAATGGCCTGGTTCGCGCCGGACGACGCGCCATCCGGATCCATCACACCGTTGATTTGCGCCCGGGCACCGCTGCTTGCCCGCTGCCACACACCGGTCGCGTACACCATCGTTCGCTTCGACAGCGTGTACTGCACCGTCGCCGTGACCTGGTGAGCGTGGTCGTTGTCGAGCGCCGCATTGCCCTTCATGTACATGTAATCCGCGCCGATCCTCACCGGACCGGAGAGTTGCCAGGTACCGCCCGACTCGGCCATCCACACCGAGCCACCGGACGCAGCGTTATGAACGGTCGTCACCAGCGCGCTCAGGTTCGCCCGTCCGATCCGGTAGTGCGCCCCTGCGCCCCAGTTACGCACGCTCGTCGCGACGGAGCCCGGCTGTGCGCCATATTTCTCGTTGGTGTACGCGGCGGCGGCACCGAACGGTCCGGCCTCGTAGTCGAGACTGGCGCTCACCGTATTGCCCGCGCCGATCGAGCCCGGCACGCCGCCGAACGCATAAAGCGCGCCCGCCTTCAGCCCATGGATGACCGGGCTCACGAACTTGACGGCGTTCGCTACACGCTGACTGCCCGCCATCCGGTCCCAGTCGAACGCGCCGGTCGGATTGCCGGGCAGCGCGAGCTTGCGAAAGGGTCCGTTGCGCAGGTTGTACAGTCCGGCGACATCGGCCGCCGCGTCGGTGCCGCTGAAGAACAGCGTATCGGCCATGAATTCATACTGGTTGCCGAACGTCAGCGTGCCCAGCCGGTCGTTCTGCACACCGACGTAAGCGGTACGCGCGAACAGGCCATTGCCGATCAGCGCGCCGGTACCCGGTGAAATCTGGCTGACCAGCTGGAAAATGACCTTTGAGCCGCCGCCGACATCTTCGCTTCCGCGCAAGCCGAGCAGGCTCGGCGTAAAAATCCCGTCGTCGAATTTCGCATTGCCGTGGCCGCCTTCGTTACTGACGTAACTCAGTCCCACGTCGAGCGCGCCGAACAACGTGACGCTGCTCTGCGCGCATGCGATCGGCACATGCGCAACCATCAACAGGGCCGGGGCATAGAAACGCTTTCCGAACATGAACCGCCTTCTTCATTGCTTCGCAATCCGAATCACAACGACCGGACCTTCCAATCATCCCGCGCAATGCAGGTACGCACACGCACGCCGCCGTCATACCCGATCGCACGACAGGCGGCGCGCATCGACGGCACGAGTCTAGCGCATGGAATGACGCTTCGACGTTCGGCCCGCGAGAACACAATGTTCTGCATCTCCCGGCTACGCAACGCATCGCGGTTCGCCTACACTCGTTCGGTGCATCGGCAGATGCGCCGCCATCCGAGCCGCCATCCGAGCCGCCATCCGTGGCCGACGAGAATCGATTGCGCATGCGATCGCGACACCCTCCGCCGCGCCCGATGCTTCGCGCTCACGTCGAGCCAACCGGTGCACGCCAGGTCCCCACTTGCCAGGCACGGAACTCCTTCCTCCGTCTTTCGTCCTCCGGAAAGTCCAGACCGCGCTTCACGTCCGATGTTTGAACCCGGGCGAAGCGCTCCGTTGATCCATCGTCACCCGGCGGTCGCGTTCATCGCACGCGATTTCACGCTCCGGAGCGGCCGGCGCGGCGACCGCGCCGAATCACTCGACACGCGCCACGGTAAAATTCCGTCGTGACCCGTTGCTCATCCCGTTCAGGCGCCCTGCCGGGCCTGACTGCGGCATGCATCGCCTGCCATCGGAAGCGCGCCGCACAGGAGCCCCTATCTCCTTGATTCTTATACATTCACCGTTTCCCGGAACATGACTTACTCGCTTGCCACCCTCTACACCCGGGAACTCGAGATCCGCAAGAGCCGCTTCATCGCGTTCGCGATCCCTGTCGAGGACCGCGATACCGCGATGCAGGCGCTGCAGCGCCTGCGCGACGAACACCCGGCGGCCACCCACGTGTGCTGGGCCCTGCTCGCCGGCGGCCAGTCCGGCATGTCCGACGACGGCGAACCGTCGGGCACTGCCGGCCGACCGATCCTCGAAGTGCTGCGTCATCACGATCTCGACGGCGTGCTCGGCGCGGTGGTCCGCTACTACGGCGGCGTGAAGCTCGGCGCGGGCGGCCTGGTGCGCGCCTATACGGACGCGATCGCGTCGGCGCTGCTCGATGCCGAGCGCGTCGAACGCATTCGCCACACGCGGTTCGCGATCGAAATCGGCTACCCGGACGAAGCGCGGGTGCGCCGCTGGATCGAGCAGGCGGGTTACGCGCTGGTGGACAGCGCGTACGGGATGACGGTGAAGCTCGTGATCAAGCTGCCGGAAACGGCCGAGGCGGCGGCGAAGACCGAACTGTTCGACCTGACGCAGGGGCGCTCGGGCTTCCCCGACCTGTGAGGATCGGGCAACCCGCCCGGCCTCGCCGCCACGGGTTTCACACAGATTCCCGTGAAAATTCAGATGCGTCCGATAGAAAACCCGCGCGCCGAAACTTAATCTCCCCCGTGTTCCTCGCGACGCGTCCTGCAAACGCCTGGCCGGGCGTGCAGACATGCGGCACACCGCGCGTCGCCAACGATCGCCAACAATCAGAATTCAGCTACGGGGATATCGGACGCATGCAACTGCAAAAACTGCAAGCCCAGCTCGCGGAACTCGATCGACGCATCCGGGCGGCGCGCCGCCATGAACGCCGAGCGGCACTGGTGCAGGTACGCCAGCTCGTGACGGACCATGCGCTGACCGCGCGGGAAATCTTCGGGCAGGGTTACAGCGATCGCGCAAAGCTGTTCACGATGGGCACGAAATATCGCGATCCGGCGACGGGCGCGACCTGGAGCGGCCGCGGTCGTGCGCCCGCCTGGATCGCCGGGCGCGACCGCGCCGCGTTCCTGATCCGGGAGTAACGCGCGCCGCGTTGCACGGCGCGCTTCCGTGGTCGATGCAGTCGACCTCGACCGCTCAATAAACGTCCGGGACGATCATGCTGTCCGGTGTCGGACGGCGAATGTAGTCCTCGTGATGCTCGCGCTGCGGCAGATCGATCGTCGGCCGCGGCACCTCGTGATACGGCACCTGGGTCAGCAGGTGATGGATGCAGTTCAGGCGCGCGCGCTTCTTGTCGACCGCCTGCACGACCCACCACGGCGCCTCGGGGATGTGCGTGCGCAGCATCATCTCTTCCTTCGCGGCCGTATACGCTTCCCAGCGGCGGCGGCTCTCGAGATCCATCGGGCTCAGCTTCCACTGCTTCAACGGATCCTCGATCCGGCTCTGGAAGCGCAGCTCCTGCTCGTGGTCGGTGATCGAGAACCAGTACTTGACGATCTGGATCCCGCTGCGCACGAGCATTTTCTCGAACTCGGGTACCGAGCGGAAAAACTCCTCGTATTCGTCGTCGGTGCAGAAATTCATCACGCGCTCGACGCCTGCGCGGTTGTACCAGCTGCGATCGAACAGCACGATCTCGCCGCCGGCCGGCAGATGCGCGACATAGCGCTGGAAATACCATTGCGTGCGTTCGCGATTGTTCGGTGCCGGCAGCGCCGCCACGCGGCACACGCGCGGGTTCAGGCGCTGCGTGATGCGCTTGATCGCACCGCCCTTGCCTGCCGCGTCGCGCCCCTCGAAAATCACGACGAGCCGGTGCCCCGTGCTCACGACCCAGTCCTGCAGCTTCACGAGTTCGCCCTGCAGCCGGAACAGCTCGCGGAAATACTGCTTGCGCGCTTCGCGGCGCTCCGGCGAGAACAGCAGATCCTCGTCGTTGTCGAAGCGGCGGTCGTCGAGCTCCATTTCGAGTTCTTCGTCGTACGCGTCGACGAGGTCTTCCTCAAAACGGCGCTGGCGCGATTCGAGCGATGCCGTATCGGTGAAGTCGTCGGTCTCGGTGCGGGTATCGTTATCGCCCATGGGGCCTCCTTCCTTCAATTGACGCAGCCAAACACCGCCATTATCCCAGCGTCTCGCGTCAAATTGATGAAAAAGGGGTCGATCCGCCCCTCTGAAGCGGAATCCGGGCCGCTGCGCGCTCGCCGAGATCGTACTTGAACGCGATCGAACCGCCGCTCCCGAGCGGATCGGGCACGCACATGCGCCGCTGGCGCGGTGACGCCCGCCCGCTGGCGGTGCGTCAACCGGGCGGCGGCAGCACGACCGTGTCCTCGGGCCCGAGCACGCGGCCGTCCTGCGCGCGAAGCTCCAGTTTCCTGACGGGCAAGCCGGTCTTGCGGTCGACGAGAAGCACGTGCGCCTCGTCCGGTTCGAAGAAGAAATCCTCGCCCCACTGCCGCAGCGCGACGAGCAGCGGAAACAGGCCTCGCCCCTTTTCGGTCAGTACGTATTCGTGATGTGCGCCGCCGTCCGCGGCCGGCACCATGTCCATGATTCCGTGCGCGACGAGGTTGCGCAAACGCGCAGCGAGGATGTTCTTCGCCAGGCCGAGATTTTTCTGGAATTCGCCGAAACGGCGCAGCCCGTCGAATGCGTCGCGGACGATCAGCAGCGACCACCAGTCGCCAATCGCATCCAGCGGGCGGGCAACGCCGCAAAGGGAATCTTCGTGGGTGGTTCGTCTGGTCATCGATGGAAGTCGAACGGCGGATGGTGCCATGGGCAATGAAGGTTTCAATATAAAACCAACAATACTGAAAATCAATCGCCGTGCGTCCATTGTTCGAGGAGCACGAACGAAACCGGGTTCCTCATCGGAATTGGTTAGTCGGGGTTAGTCGGCTCATTCATTTCGATGCCAAAAATTGCCGAATTTCAGATTTTTCTTACCTGAAGTCATCCCGTCGTCGAGGCGTTCGATCGTGTCCTGATCATTCATTCAGTTGCAATTTGAAACCTCATGTCCTACGCTCCAAATGGTTTCAACATGAAACCACTGTCCACGACCACACGAAGGAAGCGTTCGATGATTTCATCCGATGCCACGTTCGACGGCACCTTTCCATTCGCTCCGCACTTCAGCGACGCGCCCGGTTTCCGGATGCACTACGTGGATGAAGGCCCGCGCGACGGCGAAACGGTTCTGTGCCTGCACGGCGAACCCACCTGGGGTTACCTGTTCCGCCACCTGATCGCGGCACTGAGCCCGACGCATCGCATCGTCGTGCCCGACCACATGGGATTCGGCAAAAGCGCGACGCCGCAGGATCGCAACTACGGGTTGCAGGACCATATCGACAACCTGGAGCGCTTCGTTCTCGCGCTCGACCTCGAGCGCTTGACGCTCGTGATGCACGACTTCGGCGGCCCGGTCGGCATGGGGCTCGCCGCGCGGCACCCTGACCGGATCCGGCGCATCGTGTCGGCGAACGGGCCGACGCCGTTCGGCCAGCCCGATCTGGTCGAGCGCGTGACCGCGAACGGTCGCGACGCACCGTGGTTCCAGTGGATCGTGCGCGCGGCAACGGACGGCTCGCTCGAAACCGTGCTCGGCCAGCTCGGCTTCAATATCCTGAGCACGCTGAAGCTGAACGGCTTCGAGAATCACGCGATCGTCACCGAGACATGGATTGCCGCGTACGGCGCGCCGTTCGCGCGGCCGGCCGATTGCCTGGGCGCAATCGGATGGGCGCGCGGATTTGCCGACGGCACGCACCGGTTCGAGGAGCCCGATGCGGCAGCGGTACGCGCGATACGCGACAAGCCCGCGCTCGCGATCTGGGGAGACGCCGATCGCACCCTCGGCGCCGAGCACTTCCTGCCGCTGTTCACTGCGCTGTTTCCGTCGGCGCCCATCGAGCGGCTGGCCGGCGTCGGGCACTATTGCTTCGAGGATGCGCCCGATGCAGTGACCGACCGGATCGCCGGATTCATCCGCGCCACCGCCTGAGCGCGTTGCACCGCGCGTCCGAGCCATCCGACGCGGCTGCCCGGCCGGCACCGGACTGCATGCCGGCCGCGGAACCGCGTGCGCGACCGCTTTCGCGCACGCGTCACTCACCCGATACTCGCCGTCACCGAATGATCCGCGTGACCCCGCGCCCACGCGGATCGGCCATCGCCTCCGGCGTCCTGCCGTCGATCTTGATCACCTGGATGTCGCCGCTGAAGTCCTGCCCCGTCAGCGTGTAGCCGCGGGCCTCGATCTGCTTCGCGAGCTCGCCTTCGATCGGGTGGTACGGCTCCCAGAAAATCGTGTTCGGCGGCAGCAGCTGATGGTGGAAACGCATCGCGCCGACAGCCTCCTTCAACGGCATCCTGAAGTCGTAGATGTTGTTGATCACCTGGAAGATCGACGTGAAGATCCGCGAGCCGCCCGGCGTGCCGATCACGAGCGACACCTTGCCGTCCTTCGTCATGATCGTCGGCGACATCGACGACAGCGGACGCTTCTTCGGCTCGATCGCGTTCGCGTCGCTGCCGACCACGCCGAACATGTTCGCGACACCCGGCTTCGCGGAGAAGTCGTCCATCTCGTCGTTCAGCACGATCCCGGTGCCGTCGGCGACCACCCCCGAACCGAAATAGCCGTTGATCGTGTACGTGTTCGACACCGCGTTGCCCCACTTGTCGACGACCGAGAAGTGCGTCGTCTCCGCTTTCTCCGGCATCGACGTGCCGAGGCCCGGCTGCACGCTCTTGGTGTCGGCGATCTGCGTCGGGCTCACTTCGGCTGCGCGCCTCGCGATGTACGCGTCATCGGTCAGCTGCGCGACCGGCACCTTGTAAAAGTCGGGGTCGCCGAGATACTGCGCGCGATCCGCGAATACGCGCTTCTCGATTTCGGCGACGAGGTGGATGTATTGCGGCGAGTTGAGCTTCACGCCCTCGAAGTCCTGCTTGAGGTCCGCCTTCATCTTCAGCAGCTGCACGAGGCCGATGCCGCCCGAGCTCGGCGGCGGCGCGGTGATCACGTCATAGCCGTTCCACTTCGCCTGCACCGGCTGGCGCCACACCGCGCGGTATTGCGCGAGATCCTCGGTGGTAATCAGCCCGTTGCCGTCGCCGGTCTTCATCGACGCGGCGATCAGCTGCGCCGTCTTGCCCTTGTAGAAGCCGTTCGCGCCGTCGTTCGCGATGCGCGTGAGCACGTCGGCGAGATCGGGCTGCTTGAAGTTCGTGCCGGCCTTCATCGACGCGAAGTACTTGTCGAAGTTGGTCTTGCCGCCGAACTCCTTCGACGCGTCGACGCCGCGCTGCGCCAGCTGCTCGTCGACGACGAAGCCGTCGCGCGCATAGTGGATCGCCGGCGCGAGCACCTGCTTCCACTTCAGCTTGCCGAAACGCTTCTGCGCTTCCCACATGCCGGCGACCGTACCCGGCACGCCGGCCGCGCGCGGGCCGTACAGGCTCATGCCCTTGACGACGTTGCCGTCCTTGTCGAGATACATGTCCTTCGTCGCGGCGAGCGGCGCGCGCTCGCGATAGTCGATGAAATACGGCTTGCCGTCCTTGTAGATCGTCATGAAGCCACCGCCGCCGATGTTGCCGGCTTCAGGGTACGTGACGGCGAGCGTGAACGCGATCGCGACGGCCGCGTCGATCGCGTTGCCGCCTTCCTTGAAGATCCGCTCCGCGGCGTCCGCGCTGTACTTGTCGGCCACCGCGACCGCCGAGCTCGTCAGGACCGCCGGCTGCGGCCCTTTCGCGTAGGCCGGCGTGTTCGGCAGGAAGCCGATGCCGGCCATCGTCGCGAGCACGACGGCGGATGATTTGAAGCGATTCAGCGTAGTCATTGCATGTCCCCCATGTAGGTCTCCGGCGGGCTGGAAATAGCCCCTGATCCGCTTATAGCCGCTGGCGCACGGTCAGCCCTATGCCGGTTTCGTAGTGAATCGGGGAATGCGGCCGGAAAACTCGCCGCACACTACGAATTGCCGTGGATCGTGTGCGGTCGGTCACACGGCGGAGCAAAAAATGAGCCGGCGGATCAGTCGAAATGGCATGCGGCGGATTCGCAGCGCACCCGCGCGATCGGAAATCACGGCACGCGCCGCTTGCGCGGCTCCGGCACATGTAAAAAAATGCGATCGAACCGCCCGTTGAGCAGGCCGATCTGAGAAGATAGCGCCCCGCTTTCGCGCCCGATCGTTCGCGCTCGTCCGCGGCCGCTTCACGCTTCTTCGTCTCGTTTCCTATGGCATCACACAATGCGCATCACGCGTCCGGCTTCGCGGCCGGCGTCGCCGCCGCCGTCCTCGTCGCGCAAACCGGCGCGACCGGCCCCTGGCACGCGGGCCTGCTCGCCGCGTTCGCGGCCGGCGTCGCGGGCGGCACCGCGCCCGACTGGCTCGAAGTCGCGTGGTGGACCCGCAAGCGCCGCTTGTGGATCACGCACCGCACCATCACGCACTGGGGCATCGGCTGGATCGCGCTGCTTGCGCTGGGCTGGCACGGGCTCACGCATCATCCGCATCCGCTGTGGGCCGCGCCGCTGTTCGGCTTCGCGTGCGGCGGCGTGATGCACCTGCTCGCCGACTGGCCGAATCCGCTCGGCGTGCCGTGGATCTGGCGGCGCCATTCGCTGAACCTGTGGAACAGCGGACATTGCGACCTGATCGTCGTGGCCGCCGCCTGGGGCGGCACGCTGTGGCTCGCGCAATCGCTGTGGACGCGCTCGCCGTTCCTCGAACACTGGCTCGGCTGGCTGCATCGCGTGTAGTGACACGTCGTAGCGCATAGTCGCGCGCCGATACATGTCGTCACGCCTCGTGCTACGCACCCGCCCGGCGCGCGTCGAACCCGACTTCCTTCTCTCCTCGATCCGGCACCCGCGAACGAGCGGGTGCCGTTGCGCACGCACGCCCGTTGAAATGCCGGCGCCGCGCCTCATCTGAATCTCCGGCGCGCGGTCCCCCGCGCGCGCGGTGCCCGGCACGCGCACGCGACGTCTGGCACACTGACGATTCGCGCGCGGCCGCCCGCGCGCTCGCACCCCATTTCAACGCTCCGATGGACGTCACAGCCACCCGCCCCGCCCACGCGCTCGACGTGTTCCACCCGGCCGTCGCCGCGTGGTTCCGCCGCACGTTTGCCGCGCCGACCGGCGCGCAGGCACTCGCATGGCCGCACATCAAGGCCGGCCGGTCGACGCTCGTCGCCGCACCGACCGGCTCCGGCAAAACGCTCACCGCGTTCCTGTGCGCGCTCGACGACCTCGTGCGCGATGCGCTCGCGCACGACGGCGCGCTGCCCGACGCGACGCTCGTCGTCTATGTGTCGCCGCTGAAGGCGCTGTCGAACGACATCCACGTGAACCTCGACGCGCCGCTCGCCGGCATCGCCGACTCGCTCGCGCAGCTCGGCCTGCCGGTGCCGGCGATCCGCACCGCCGTGCGCACCGGCGACACCACGCAGGCCGAACGCGCGGCGCTGCGCAAGCGCGCGCCGCACATCCTCGTGACGACGCCCGAGTCGCTGTACGTGCTGCTGTCGTCCACGTCGGGGCGGCAGATGCTGTCGAACGTGCGTTCGGTGATCGTCGACGAGATCCACGCGCTTGCGTCGTCCAAGCGCGGCAGCCATCTCACGTTGTCGCTTGAACGCCTCGACGCGTTGACGGGCCGCGCGTTGCCGCGCATCGGGTTGTCAGCCACGCAGAAACCGATCGACGCGGTCGCGCGCTTCCTGGTCGGCGGCCCGGCCGATGCGCCGCGCGAATGCACGATCGTCGACACCGGTCACACGCGCGAACGCGACCTCGCGCTCGAACTGCCGAACGTGCCGCTCGAGCCGGTGATGGCGACCGACGTGTGGGAACAGGTGTACGACCGGATCGCCGCGCTTGCCGCCGCGCATCGCACGACGCTCGTGTTCGTGAACACGCGGCGCACCGCGGAACGCATGGCGCGCCATCTCGCCGACCGTCTCGGCAAGGACGCGATCGCCGCCCACCACGGCAGTCTCGCGAAGGAGCATCGCTTCGACGCCGAACAGCGGCTCAAGCGCGGCGAGCTGAAGCTGCTCGTCGCGACCGCGTCGCTCGAACTCGGCATCGACATCGGCGACGTCGATCTCGTGTGCCAGGTCGGTTCGCCGCGCGGGATCGCACCGTTCCTGCAGCGCGTCGGCCGCTCGGGGCACCATGTCGGCGGCGTGCCGAAGGGCCGCCTGTTCCCGCTGTCGCGCGACGAGCTGGTCGAATGCGCGGCGCTGCTCGATTGCGTGCAACGCGGCGAGCTCGACGCGTTGCGGATTCCCAAGGCACCGCTCGACGTGCTCGCGCAGCAGATCGTCGCCGAAGTCGCCTGCGCGGAATGGCAGGAGGACGCGCTGTACGCGAGCTTCACGCGCGCGGCGCCCTACGCGCGCCTGTCGCGCGAACGCTTCGACGACGTGATGAAGATGCTCGCCGAAGGCTTCACGAGCCGCCGCGGCGTGCGCGGTGCGTACCTGCATCGCGACGTGGTCGGCGGCACGGTGCGCGGGCGCCGCAACGCGATGATGACCGCGACGACGTCGGGCGGCACGATTCCCGACATGGCCGACTACGCGGTGCTGCTCGAACCGCAGGGTATCCAGGTCGGCACCGTCAACGAGGATTTCGCGGTCGAGAGCCTCGCGGGCGACGTGTTCCAGCTCGGCAATCAGTCTTACCGGATCATTCGCGTGGAAACCGGCCGTGTTCGCGTCGAGGACGCGCAAGGTCAAGCGCCGGGCATTCCGTTCTGGCTCGGCGAGGGGCTCGGGCGCAGCGACGAGCTGTCGGCGGCGGTCGGCCGGCTGCGGGCGCGGCTCGATGGGCTGTTCGCCGAAGGCGACCGGCACACGGCGGCGGCCGAACCGAAGCGCGCAGGCGGCGACACGGCCGGCAAGTCGGGCACGCGCGGCAAAACCAGGAAGGCGGCCGAAGCCGACACCGCGACCGATTCGCGAAGCGATCCCGCCGGCACCGCGATCGCCCCGCCCGCAAGCCGCCTTGCGCCGGCGCTGCGCTGGCTCGTCGACGATCTCCGCCTGTCGCCCGATGCGGCCCGCCAGATCGCCGACTACCTCGCGCGCACGCGCGCGGCGCTCGGCGCCCTGCCGACGCAGGACACGCTCGTGATGGAGCGCTTCTTCGACGAATCGGGCGGCACGCAGCTGGTGATCCATTCGCCGTTCGGTAGCCGTATCAACCGCGCGTGGGGGCTCGCGCTGCGCAAGCGCTTCTGCCGCACGTTCAACTTCGAGCTGCAGGCCGCCGCGACCGACGACGCGATCATTCTTTCGCTGTCGCTCGCGCACAGCTTCGCGCTCGACGAAGTGTGGCGCTACCTGCGCTCGGCGAGCGCCGAGCACGTGCTGGTGCAGGCGCTGCTCGACGCGCCGATGTTCGGCGTGCGCTGGCGCTGGAACGCGACGACCTCGCTCGCGCTGCCGCGCTTCACCGGCGGCCGGCGCACCGCGCCGCAACTGCAGCGGATGAAGAGCGACGACCTGCTCGCGACCGTGTTCCCCGACCAGGTCGCATGCGTCGAGAACGTCGTCGGCGAACGCGAGATCCCGCACCATCCGCTCGTCGACCAGACGCTCGACGATTGCCTGCACGACGCGATGGATACCGACGGCTGGCTCGCGCTGCTGCGCCGGATCGAAAGCGGTGCGATCGAACTGATCGCGCGCGACCTGCCCGCGCCGTCGCCGCTCGCGGCCGAGATCCTGAACGCGAAGCCCTATGCATTCCTCGACGACGCGCCGCTCGAGGAGCGCCGCACGCAGGCCGTGCAGTCGCGCCGCTGGAGTGATCCCGAATCGGCCGACGATCTGGGGGCGCTCGACGCCGATGCCATCGATGCGGTGCGCGACGAAGCGTGGCCGCTCGTACGCGATGCCGACGAAATGCACGACGCCCTGCTCACGCTCGCGTGCGTCGCCGACGGCGAAGCGCACGCGCACGAAGGCTGGCCCGAACGGCTCGCGGAACTGGCCGAGCGCCGTCGTGCGACGCAACTCGTCACGCCGGACGGCGCCGTGCTGTGGGTGCCGGTCGAACGGCTGGTCTGCATGCGCGCGCTGCATCCCGACGCACGCGTCGCGCCTGCGCTGAAGGTGCCGGCCGCTTGCGCGCAACCCTGGGAAGCCGATGCCGCGCTCGTCGACGTGATCCGCGCGCGGCTCACCGGCTTCGGGCCATCGACGCTCGACGCCATCGCGCAGCCGCTTGGCCTGCCGTCCGCGGCGATCGCGACCGCGCTCGCCGCACTGGAGCGCGAAGGCTACGTGATGCATGGCCGCTTCACGCCGGGCGCCACGACCGACGAATGGTGCGAACGCCACCTGCTCGCGCGCATTCATCGCTACACGGTCAAGCGGCTGCGCCGCGAGATCGAGCCGGTCGAGCGCGCCGATTTCATGCGCTTCCTGTTCCACTGGCAGCACCTGACGCCCGACACGCGCGGCACGGGCCGCGACGCGCTCGCGGCCGTCGTCGAGCAGCTCGAAGGCTACGAAGCCGCGGCGAGCGCATGGGAAGACGCGCTGCTGCCCGCGCGCCTGACCGACTACACGGCCGGCGGCCTCGACGAGCTGTGCCGCTCGGGCAAACTCGTGTGGACCCGCATCGGCGCGCCGGCGCGCGCGGCCGGCACGCCCGTGAAAACGACGCCGGTCGTGCTGCTGCCGCGCCGCCACCTCGGCGCATGGCAGGCGCTGCGCGATCCGGACGCGCAGCCGGCGCTGTCGGCGCGTGCGACGCAGGTGCGCGATGCACTTGCCGCACACGGCGCGATGTTCTTCGACGCGCTGCTCGACGAACTGCACATGCTGCCGGTCGAACTCGAGCAGGCGCTCGGCGAACTCGTGTCGGCCGGCCTCGTGAATGCGGACAGCTTCGCCGGGTTGCGCGCGCTGTTGAAGCCCGCGGTCAAGCGCAGCGCGACCTATGCGCCGCGCACGCGGCGCGGTGGCGCGCTGATCGGCGGGATGGACGACGCCGGCCGCTGGGCGCTCGTGCAACGCATGTCGGCGCCTGACGATGCGCCAACCCCGGCACCGAAGCGCGGTGCGCCCGCGACCGATCCCGATGCGCTCGAACACATCGCGTGGACGCTGCTGCGCCGCTATGGCGTGGTGTTCTGGCGGCTGCTCGAACGCGAAGCCGACTGGCTGCCGAGCTGGCGCGAACTCGTGCGGGTGCTGCAACGTCTCGAAGCGCGCGGCGAGATTCGCGGCGGCCGCTTCGTCGCGGGGCTCGCGGGCGAGCAGTTCGCGCTGCCGGAAGCGATCCCGGTCCTGCGCGAGCTGCGTCGTCAACCGGGCGATGGCCAGTACGTGTGCGTGACGGGCGCCGATCCGCTGAACCTTGCCGGCACGCTGTTGCCCGGCGACAAGGTGCCCGCGCTGGCCGGCAATCGCGTGCTGTTCCGCGACGGCGTGCCGGTCGCGTCGCTCGTGGCGGGCACGTTCCATTACGCGCCCGAGCTGTCGCCCGTCGCGCGCGAGGATGCGCGCCTGCGGCTCGCACGCCGCCACTGACTCCTGACATCGGCTGACACACGGCACATCGCGGACTACTGAACGCCGCGCGGCAGCACCGCGTACGTTCGGGTAGCATCGAACGATTCATTGCGCGCCCGAGCGTGCCCATAACGAGCCTTCAGGAGACTGCCTTTCATGCCCTCGCATGCCGATTCGCCCGCCGTTCATCACGCGGGCTCGCTGACGATTTTCCAGGGCGCCGCGCTGTATATCGGCGCGGTGCTCGGCACCGGCGTCATTGCGTTGCCCGCGCTCGCGGCCGAGGTTGCAGGCCCTGCATCGCTGCTGGCGTGGGCCGCGCTCGTCGTGCTGTCGGGGCCGCTTGCCGCCACCTTCGCCGCACTCGGCGCGCGCTATCCGGACGCGGGCGGCGTATCGACCTACGCGCGACGCGCATTCGGGCCGAAGGCCGCGGCAATCGTCGGCTGGTGTTTCTATTTCGCGGTGCCGGCCGGCGCGCCGGCCGCCGCGATGTTCGGCGGCGCGTACGTCGCCGCCGTCACGGGCGGCGGACACGTCACGGTGATCGTCACGGCTGCCGCGCTGATCGCCACGGTGTCGGCCGCGAATGCGTTCGGCGTCACGGTGTCGGGCCGCATGCAGCTCGTGCTGTCGGCGCTGCTCGTCACGCTGCTGCTGGCCGCCGTGCTCGCGTCCGCGCCGCATGCGAGCACGGTGAACCTGCATCCGTTCGCGCCGCATGGCTGGCTCGCGGTCGGCCAGGCTGCCGCACTGCTCGTGTGGAGCTTCGCGGGCTGGGAAGCGATCACGCACCTCGCGGCAGAGTTCCGCCGGCCCGCGCACGACATGCCGCGCTCGGCCGGGATCGCGGTCGTGGTCGTCGGCTTTCTGTATCTGTCGGTCGCGGCCGCGAGCGTCACGGTGCTCGGGCCTTCGGCCGGCGCGTCGGGTGCGCCGCTCGCGGAACTCATCGCGGGCGGCATCGGCGGTCACGCGCAGGTGCTGGCGGCAGCGGCCGCGCTGCTGCTCACGCTCGGCACGATGAATGCGTATTTCGCGGGCGCGGCGAAGCTCGGCGCAGCGCTCGGGCGCGACGGCGCACTGCCTGCGTGGCTCGCACAAGGCAGCCAGGTCGGCGGCGTGCCGCGCCGAAGTCTTGGCGTGATCGCGGTGCTGGCCGTCGTCGCGCTGGCCGCGACGACGCTCTCGGACGTCGGTCCGAAGCCGCTCGTGCTCGTCACGTCCGGATGCTTCGTGATGGTGTACGGACTCGGCGCGGCGGCCGCGCTGAAACTGCTGCCACGCGGCGGCATCGCATATCGCTGCGCGTGGATTTCGCTGGTCGCCGTCGCCGGGCTGTTCCTGACGACGGGGTGGTTCATCTTGTGCCCGCTGCTGCTTGCGGGCGGTGCGCTGCTTTATCTGCGGATGGCCGGGCGACGCACGTGAACGCGTGCCGGCGCCCGTGTGCGGACGAGCAAACGTGCGCTCGCCGCGCTGCGCCGGCACACCGCGAACCGGCCGCGCACCGCTGCGCCGCGGGCGTCAGGCCGGCACCAGTTCGAAGCTGAGCCGCTTGCCGAGTGCGGTGGCCGCGCTCGCGAGCGTCGCGAGCGTGAGGCTCGTGTCGGTTTCGTCGAGCAGCCGGTTGAGCGCGGCGCGGCTGGTCTTCATCCGCGCGGCCATCGCGGTCTTCGTGATGTGCTGCGCCTTCATTTCCTGGCCGATCTGCCACGCGATCACGCGCTTGATCGCGGTGGCGGTGGCCGCTTCGAGATGGCCTTCGTCCTCGAGGAAGCTGTCGAAATCGCTGCCGATATGCGGGTTGTTCGTGGTCGTCATGGGTACTCCAGTGCATGGCGTGGCCGGCCGGCACATCGCCGATCGCATGTGCCGGCGCAGCCGGAGGAATTCAGATGGCGCGCGTCAGCGCTTTCAGCCGCGCGACGGTCACGTCGAGATCGTCGGACGGCGTGGCCTGCGACTGCTTGAAGAACGCGTGCAGCAGCACCATCGTGTCGCCGACGACCGTGAACAGCACGCGCGCGCTTCGCTGCGGCAACATCACGCGGATTTCCCACAGATCCTGCGACATCTTCCGGACCAGCGGCATGCCGAGCGGCCAGCCGAGTTGAACGGTCTTGATCTCTTCGCCGATCACCCTGCGCTCGACCTGCCCGAGCGCCTTGAGCCATTCGCGCACCGGCTCGTTGCCACGCGCGGTGCGGAAGAACCGCACGTCGAGCGTGATCTGAATCTGCTGTCTCGCCATCGTCGTGTCATCGAGTGTATCAAAAACGGTACGATACGCCAAGCACGACGACACCCGCTACTGACCGAATGGCTAACGAATGACGGTGAAAGAGCGGCAGCCGGACGTCATCCGTCCACGCCCCGCCCGGCGTCTCGACGCTGGCGGCGAGCCGGCTTGCGCGCGCCACGGGGGGCGCGATGGGCGTGCGCATCGCCGAACCGCGCCTGCGCGATGTCGCGCACGGCGTCGATCAGCGTCCGGGCGACGGGAGACGGTTGCGCATCGGTGCGCAGCACGAGTCCGACCGGCTCGTCGGTGCCCGCGGACGGGAGCGGCAGCCGCGCGAGCGCGCCGGCCGACAAGTCGTATTCGGCCGCATAGAGCGGCACGAACCAGACTGCGTCGTTCTCGAGCGTGAGCGCACGCGCGACCGACACCGACAGCACCTCGATGAACGAATCCAGCGGCGGCGCGCCGCACGCGCCGAGCAGCTGCTCGGCCGACTGGCGGATCAGCGTGCCGAACGGGGGCAGCACGACCGGATAGCGCGCGAGCTCGGCGGCCGGCGCGGCACTCGCCAGCAGCGGATGGCCGGCGCGCACGACCGCGACGAGCGGTTCGTTGTACAGCTGCTCGAACGCGAGCCCGATCATCCGTTCCGGCTCCGACAGGCGCCCGATCGCGCATTCGATCGCCCCTGCCTTCAGACGCTCCAGCAGCTCGGTATTGGCAGCCGTCGCGATCCGCACCACGATGCGCGGCCAGCGTGCGGTCAACGCCTTCATCAGCGCGGGCGCGAGCGATGCCGCGACCGTCGGCAGCATGCCGATTTCGAGCGTCGCCGCAGCCGCGCCGCCTTCGCGCGCGAGCAGCCCGACACCCTGCCGCAGCGCCAGCACGCACGCGTTCGCGTGCGGGATGAACAGTTGGGCTTCGCGGGTCGGCTGCGCGCCGTGCCGCCCGCGTTCGAACAATTTCACGCCGAGGATCGACTCCAGTTCGGCGATCGTCTTCGACACGGCCGGCTGCGTGATCGACAGGCTTTCGGCCGCCTTCTGCACGCCGCCCAACTGCGCGACCGCGAGAAAACACTGCAGGTGCCGGAATTTGACGCGGCCGTCGGCGATACGGTTATTCATAACGGGCGGTTATGCGAATGGTGATATCACGCCATTTTGCATAACTTTCCGGAAAGGCCCAAGCATTCGGCGCGGCGCCACGCATGACGCCGCAGCGCATGGAATCCGGTCGCCGGGCAGCAGCGCGATCACGCCGCCTGTCCGGCGGATTTTCATGAGCGCCGCCAAACATAACGAACAGTTATGCGATTCGCGAAAAAAGGTCATTTTGCATAACTTTCCGGATTGGCTAAAGTCTTGCCATCCACTTCGCGAAATACCTGACAGGAGACGCCCGATGGATTCCCCCACGATCCTCACGCCGCGCGACTGGCCGTCGCATCCCGCGTATATCCACCCCGAGTACCGTTCGTCGGTCAAGCGCGGCCCGACCCGCCCGCTGATCCCGCTGAAGGAAAAGCTGCGCGACCAGTACGTGCCCGTCTACGGCACCGACGATCTCGGCGCGCTCGACCACGACCTGACGAAGAACGCCGTGAAGAACGGCGAACCGCTCGGCGAGCGCATCGTCGTCACCGGCCGCGTGCTCGACGAAGGCGGCAAGCCCGTGCGCAACACGCTCGTCGAGGTATGGCAGGCGAACGCGGCCGGCCGCTACGTGCACAAGGTCGACCAGCACGACGCGCCGCTCGACCCGAACTTCCTCGGCGCAGGCCGCTGCATGACCGACGCCGAAGGCCGCTACCGCTTCCTGACGATCAAGCCCGGCGCGTATCCGTGGGGCAACCATCCGAACGCATGGCGCCCGAATCACATCCACTTCTCGCTGTTCGGCGACTACTTCGGCTCGCGCCTCGTCACGCAGATGTACTTCCCCGGCGATCCGCTGCTCGCGTACGACCCGATCTTCCAGGGCACGCCGGAAGCGGCGCGTGACCGCCTGATCTCGCGCTTCTCGATGGACATCACCGAAGAAGGCTATGCGCTCGGCTACGAATTCGACATCGTGCTGCGCGGCCGCGACGCCACCCCGATGGAGCGCTGAACCATGACGACGCTGAAGCAAACCCCTTCGCAGACGGTCGGCCCGTACTTCGCGTACGGCCTGTGCCCGCAGCAATACGACTACGACCTGAAGAGCCTGTTCACGCCGGCGATCGCCACGCCCGACGCCGAAGGCGAGCACGTGCTGCTGGTCGGACAGGTGTTCGACGGCGACGGCAACGTCGTCAGCGACGCGGTGCTCGAATTCACGCAGGTGGACGGCGCGGGCCGCTATCCCGCGTCGCGCGACGACATCGCGAAGTCCGGCTTCACGGGCTTCGCACGCGTCGGCACGGGCACCGATGCGCAGCACCGCTTCGTTGTCCAGACGGTCAAGCCGGGCCGCGCGGCCGCCGACGAAGCGCCGCACATCAACGTGACGGTGATGATGCGCGGGATCCTGACGCACGCGTTCACCCGCGTGTATTTCGACGACGAAGCCGCGGCGAACGCGGCCGATCCGGTGCTGAACCTCGTGCCGGCCGAACGCCGCGCAACGCTCGTCGCGAAGCGCGACGCGCAACCGGGCCGGCCCGTCGTGTACCGCTTCGATATCCGCATGCAGGGGCCGGACGAGACCGTGTTCTTCGACGTGTGACGCGCGAGCCGGCGCACGCCGGCTGCCCGCACCGAACCGCCGTGTGGCGCGATACCGACAGGCATCGCGTCGTGCGGCGGTTTTCGCTTTGGGGCCCCCACATTCGATGCCGTGCCGCAGCACGCCCGATCGGGACGGCCGACGCCCTTGGTTGACTGCTCCCGCCTCCGGCATCACACGCGCGATTGAAACGCATGCTGCGACAGCACATGAATCGTCGGGCCCGCACGATATCGTTTGCGCGTTACACGGCGTATGCTTTGCTATCCGCCCGACACCGACTGGATTGAATCGGAACAGGCAACAATTTCACCCGCAATGCGCGAACACTGCCCCGCTGCCTGAGCGCGCATTTTTTCTGACCGAGTGCCTTCAAGCGCGTCTGACCGAAACCTGGCAGACGCGTTTTTTTCGTCCGCGACCGGAGCACGCCGCCGCACTCGCTGCAGCCTCCGTTCCGGCTAGCGGCGAACCTCCAGATACCGGCTCGGCGTTTCGCCGAGGATGCGGCGAAACGCCGACGTAAAGGCGCTCGCGCTCGCATAGCCCAGATCGAACGCGACCCGCGTCACCGGCTGCCCGTCGCTCAGGCGGGTAATCGCCGCCAGCATGCAGACCTGCTGACGCCAGGCGGCGAAACTCACGCCGGTCTGCGCGCGGAACAGCCGCGTAAACGTGCGCCGGCTCACGCCCGCGTCGGTCGCCACCTGGTCGAGATCGGCCGCGATCGACGGCGACGCGAACAGATGCCTGCAGATCTTCGCGAGGCGCGCGTCGGCCGGCAGCGGCGCGTGCAGCGACAGCCGCGGCATCGTCGCGATTTCCGCGACCAGCAGCGCCATCAGCTTGCCCGCCCGGCCGTCGACGTCGTACATCGCCGGCAGGTCGATCGCATCGTCGATCAGTTGCCGCAGGAGCGGCGACACGCCGTACACGCCGCACTGGTCCGGCAGCCCCGCGGCCTCGGCCGTGTCGTCCGACACGAACGTGTTGAGCATCGTGACCGGCCCGGTCATCGTCATTTCGTGCCGCACGCCGGCCGGCACCCAGCACGCGCGCTGCGGCGGCACCAGCCAGCGGCCGTGCGGCGTCGACACGCTGATCGTGCCGCGCGACGCGAACGCGAACTGCCCGCGCCGGTGTGCGTGCTCCGGAAACGTCGTGCCCGCCGCGTAGTCGTTGGCGGTCACCACGACGCTACGGGGAATGTCTTCGTAGGGATCCAGCAGCGTATTTCTCAAGGCCCGAATTCCATCATGAATGACCCGATATCGAAGGCGGGTCACCTTCGATCGGTCTACGATCCGCTCCACGCTTGCGCGGCCGGATGGCCGCAAGACCCGACGGCCGCATCGACCGGATAGCGACTTCTTCGGAGCGGAGATGCCCAATACGTTTCATCGCGTGGGGGACGGCCCCCACCCTGTTCTCGTGCTGCACGGCTGGTTCGGCGACGCGCGTGCGTTCGAGCCCGTCGAGACGTGGCTGTCGCACGAACGCTTCACCTATGTGTTCATGGACTACCGCGGCTACGGCGGCATGCGCGGCGCGCACGGCGCGTACTCGATCGCCGAAATCGCCGCCGACACGCTCGCCCTCGCCGACGCGCTCGGCTGGCGCACGTTCAGCCTCGTCGGCCACTCGATGGGCGGCATGGCGATCGAGAAGGTCGCCGCCACGGCGCCCGACCGGGTGCGCGCGCTGGTGCCGATCGCGCCGGTGCCGTGCGGCGGCCTGCCGTTCGACGCCGCGCGACGCGCGCTATTCGAACGCGCCGCCGACCACCTCGCCGATCGCCGCGCCATCATCGATCGCAGCACCGGCGGCCGGTTGCCCGCCGCCTGGGTCGAGTGGAAAGCCGCGTATTCGGCATCCTGTTCGTCGCCGCACGCGTTCGGCGCGTACTTCCGCGCGTGGGCCGACACGGATTTCAGCGACGACATCACGGGCCACCATCCGGTGAAGGTGCTGATCGGCGAGCACGACCCGGCGTTCGACGCGGCGCTGATGGCGCGCACCTATCTGCGGCGCTATCCGCGCGCAACCGTCGACGTGCTGCGCAATGCCGGTCATTACCCGATGAACGAAACCCCGCTCGCGCTGGTCGCCGCGATGGAAGCATTCCTGCTCGACACGGCGGCAGACCGCGCGCCCGGTACGTGACGCGCCGCGCATCGGCGCCATCCGGTCGGCACGCATCACCGCAGCATGAACGACATGGCCGACAGGCTGTTCAGCGTGCGCACCACGTGCTCGACCGACGGCCCGTCGAAGCGCAGCGTCACCGCATCGACCCGCTCGAGCGACGGCTGCACGCAGAACAGATCGGCGAGCGCGGCCGTCTGCACGCGCAGCGTGCAAGCGGCCGGCGCGGGCCGGTGCGCTGTCGCGCGCCAGCCGGACGACAGCGCATGCGCGACCGTTTCGCGTGCGGCGGTCGCGATGCGCGCGCAGGACGCGGCCGGCGTGAGCGTGTCGCCGCTCGATGCACCGCCGGCCGTCTTGACCGTCTCGAAACGCGCGTCCGGAAACAGCGGCCGGGTTTCCTCGGCGAATACGTCGTCGCCCGACGCCAGCGCGACGTGCGCGCCGTATTCGCGCGCCAGCGCGCCGTACAGCCCGGCTTCGCCGAGTTCGACGCCGTTCAGCCACACCTGCGTGAACGCGAAGCTGTTGATGGTGTGTGCAAGCACGCCGCGCGTCTGCGACTTCGCATGAAAGCCGATCATGAACACGAGGTCGGGCTGCTGCTCGAGGCCCGCCATCATCCCGAGCATGCGCGGCTTGCCGAGCACGACGCGGGCGCGGGCATCGAGCCCGTCGGGCAACAGATTGCGGAAGCCGCCGTGCGAATCGTTGACCCAGACGGCCTTCGCGCCGCCGGCGAACGCGCCTTCGATCGCCGCGTTCGCCTCGGCGGTCATCCAGCGGCGCGCGCGTTCGTATTCCGGATTGCCGGCACGCGTCTGCTCGAGGGCGAACACACCGGCGACACCCTCGATGTCGGTCGAGATCAGAATCTTCATGAATGGCTCGGACGTCCTTCGTTGCCTGCGTTGAATAACCGTTCGAGATCCGGCACCGCATCGCGCAGCGATTGCCGTACGTGGCCGTCGCGGCCGGTCACGGTCACGGCCTGCAGCAGCGCGTCGGCGATCGCGTGCTCGACGCTTTCGGCCGCGGCCATGAACAGCGGGTCGAGCGCCGCATCGGCCACGAGGGCCGGCAGCGCGACGGTCGACGCATCGTGCGCGATCGTGTACGCGGTGGAAAAGGCGAGCGCGATGTCGCCGCTGCCATGTCCGTAGACCGAGCCGGTGCGGGCGAGCCCCGCGCCCGCGCGGCGCGCGAGCCGCGACAGTTGCCGCGCGTCGAGCGGCGCATCGGTCGCGAGCAGCAGGATGATCGAGCCTTGCTCGGGCGGCGCCGCGTGCGTCGGCTGAGCGTCGGCGGCGGCACGCCGCTGCGCGACGATCCGTCCGACCGGCACGCCGCCGAGCGTCAGCATCGGCAGCCGGCCGAAATTCGCGAGCACCAGCGCGCCGACCGTATACGGCCTGCCGGCCGCGACGGCCACGCGCGACGCGGAGCCGATCCCGCCCTTCAGGTCGAAACACGACATCCCGCGCCCGGCGCCTGCCGCGCCACGTGCGAAATCTCGCGCCGCGGTATTGCAGGCTTCGTCGTAATGCGCGGCCGTCACCGCGAACGCCTGGATGTCGTTCAGATAGCCGTCGTTGCACTCGAACACGAGCGGGTTGACGGTCGGCCAGTCGCGGCCGATTTGCGGGTTCTCCCCGACCGCCGCGCGAATCTGCGCCTGCGCCACCGCGCCGACGCCGAACGTGTTGGTCAGCGCGATCGGCGTTTCGAGCGTGCCCAGTTCGTCGACCTGCACGAGCCCGACGCTCTTGCCGAAGCCGTTGATCACGGCCGCGCCGGCCGGCACCTTGCTGCGGTACAGGTCGCCCGGGTGCGGCTTCACGACGGTGACGCCCGTCTGCACGTCGCCCGCATCGAGCGTCGCATGGCCGACCGTCACGCCCGGCACGTCGGCGATCGTGCCGCGCGGCCCGACCGGCAGCGTCGCGGCCCACATGGGCACGGCTCGCATCAGCGCCGCTCCAGCTTCGGGTCGAGCGCGTCGCGCAGCCCGTCGCCGAGCAGGTTGAACGCGAGCACGGTCAGGAAGATCGCGAGGCTCGGGAAGATCGCGACGTGCGGCGCGGTCACCATGTCCGCGCGCGCCTCGTTGAGCATCGCGCCCCACTCCGGCGTCGGCGGCTGCGCGCCGAGCCCGAGGAACGACAGGCTCGCGGCCGTGATGATCGACGTGCCGATCCGCATCGTGAAGTAGACGACGACCGACGACACGGTGCCCGGCAGGATGTGCCGCATGATGATCGTCCAGTCGGACGCGCCGATGCTGCGCGCGGCTTCCACGTAGGTCATGTGCTTGAGCATCAGCGTGTTGCCGCGCACGAGCCGCGCGAACGCCGGAATACTGAAGATCGCGACCGCGCAGATCACGTTGACCATCCCGTTGCCGAGGATCGCGACCACGCCGATCGCGAGCAGGATCCCCGGGAACGCGAACAGCACGTCGGCCACGCGCATCGTGATGCGGTCCCACCAGCCTTCGTAGTAGCCGGCGAGCAGCCCGAAGAACGTGCCGATGAGCGCGCCGAGCGCGACCGAGAAGAAACCGGCCGCGAGCGAGATGCGCGTACCGGTCACGATCCGGCTGAAGATGTCGCGGCCGAGCGAGTCGACGCCGAACCAGTGCACGGCCGACGGCCCCGCATTCAGCGCGTCGTAGTCGAAATAATTCTCCGGATCGAACGGCACGATGTGCGGGCCGACGAAGGCCAGCACGACGAGCGCGAGCACGAAGCCGCCGGCGACCAGCGCGACGGTCTGCTTGCGGAACTTGCGCCAGAATTCACGCCACGGCGTGCGGATCGTGTTCGATGCGGCCGGTGCCGCGGGCTGGACAGTCGCGTTCATGCTGGCCTCACGCTCACTTGAACCGGATGGTCGGGTTGATGACCGCGTACAACACATCGACGGTCAGGTTGATCAGGATGAATTCGAGCGAGAACAGCAGCACGATCGCCTGGATCACCGGGTAGTCGCGCATCGTGACCGCATCGACCAGCAGGCGCCCGAGCCCCGGCCAGTTGAACACGGCCTCGACGACGATCGAGCCGCCGAGCAGGAAGCCGAACTGCAGCCCCATCATCGTGACGACCGGGATCATCGCATTGCGCAGGCAGTGCTTGAGCACCACCAGCGGCTCGTGCACGCCCTTCGCGCGCGCGGTGCGCACGTAGTCCTCGTTGAGCACCTCGACGAACGACGCGCGCGTGAAGCGCGCCATCACGGCCGCGACCGCGGCGCCGAGCGTCAGCGACGGCAGCACGTAGCTCTTCCACGTGCCGTCCGGCACGACCGGCAGCCAGCCGAGCTTCACCGAAAAGATCTCCATCAGCAGCATGCCGAGCGCGAACGCCGGAAACGAGATGCCCGACACCGCGATCGTCATCCCGAGGCGGTCGGGCCAGCGGTTGCGCCATACCGCCGACGCGATCCCGATCGCCATCCCGAACGCCGTCGCCCACACCATGCTGACGAGCGTGAGCAGCAGCGTCGGCATGAAGCGCTCGCCGATCTCGGTCGACACCGGCCGCTTGCTGCGCGTCGACGTGCCGAAATCGCCGTGCGCGATCTTCACGAAGAAGTTCGCGAACTGCGCGGGCAGCGGCCGGTCGAGCCCGAGATCGGCACGCACCAGCGCGACCGTCGCGTCGTCGGCTTCCGGGCCGGCCGCGAGCCGCGCCGGGTCGCCCGGCAGCAGGTGCACGAACAGGAACACCAGCACCGCGACGATCGCGAGCGTGGGCAGCAGGCCGAACAGGCGTTTGACGAGAAAATTCAGCATGGGACACCGATCGAATCAGCGCGCCGGCAGCTTGCGCCGCCGGCGCCGGACAGCAGGCGAGCTGCCGTCATTTCACCGAGATTTCGTCGAAGTTGAACGAACCGTCCGGCATCACGTACATGCCGTGCAGGCGCTTGCTGCGCGCGTAGACGATCTTCTCCTGCACCAGGAAGATCCACGGCGCGTCGGCCCACACCAGCTTCTGCGCGTCGGCGTACAGCGCGGCCTTCTTCGCGTTGTCGGTCGTCTCGAGCGCCTTCGCGAGATCGTCGTCGACGGCACCGTTCTTGTAGTACGCGGTGTTGTAGAGCTTCGGCGGCGCCGACGTGGACGCGAGCAGCGGCGACAGCGCCCAGTTCGCCTCGCCCGTCGAGGCCGACCAGCCGCTGTAGTACATCCGCACCGGCGCCGCCGCCGCATCCTGCGCGCTCTCGACCTTCGCGACCCGCTCGCCGGCCTCGAGTGCCTGCACCTGCACCTTCACGCCGACCTGCGCGAGCTGCTGCTGGACGAACTGGATCAGCTTCTGCGCCGTCGAATGGTTGTACGCGGACCAGAGCGTCGACTCGAAGCCGTTCGGATAACCGGCCTCCTTCAGCAGCGCGCGCGCCTTCGCCGGATCGTACGGCCAGGGCCCGAGCTTGGTCGCGTATTCGACGCCGACCGGGGCGACGCCCGTCTGCGGGGTCGCGTAGCCGGCGAACACGACCTTCGCGAGCGCCTCCTTGTTGACCGCGTAGTTCAGCGCTTCACGCACCTTCGGATTGTCGAACGGCTTCTTCTGCGTGTTCAGCGAGATGTAGCGCTGGATGATCGACGGCCGCTCGATCAGCTCGACCTTCGGATTGCTCTTCAGGTCGGCCGCCTGCTCGAACGGAATCGTGAACGCGAAATCCGCCTCGCCGGTCTTGAGCAGCGCGGCGCGCGTGTTGTTGTCGACCACCGGCTTCCAGTCGATCGAATCGACCTTCGGATAGCCCTTCTTCCAGTAGCCGGCAAACTTCTTCACCTTCATGTCGTCGGTCTGCTTCCATTCGACGAACTCGAACGGGCCCGTGCCGACCGGATGCAGCGACACGTCGCGCCCCCACTTCTTCAGCGCGGCCGGCGAGATCATCACCGCCGACGGGTGCGCGAGCGTGTTGATGAACGCGGAGAACGGCTCGCGCAACGTGAAGCGCACCGTCATCGGATCGACCACCTCGGTCTTCTCGATCACGCGGAACAGCCCGTAGCGCTTCAGCTTGTTCGCCGGATCGGTCACGCGGTCGAAGTTCGCCTTCACCGCGTCGGCGTTGAAGTCGGTGCCGTCGTGGAACTTCACGCCCGGGCGCAGCTTGACCGTGTAGACCTTCGCATCGGGCGACGCCTGGTAGCTCGTCGCGAGCACGTTCACGAGCTTCATGTCCTTGTCGAAGCCGAACAGCCCTTCGTAGAACGACTTCACGACGGCCTGCGACACCGTGTCGTTCGCGTCGTACGGATCCATCGTCGTGAACGTCGAGTACACGGCGACCACGACGTTCTGCTGCGCGAACGCGGGCGCGGCGACCGACAGCGCGAGCGCGCCTGCCCCCGCGGCGAACAGCGCGCGCGGGCGGAACATCGGGAACGAATGCGGCTTGTTCATTTTGTCTGGCTCCTGTGGATGATTCGGTAACGCGTGGTGGAAATCGCGGCGCGACTGCATCCGCTCCGGGAAGTGACGCCGTTGCCTGGCGCGTGCGCAGCTACGGTCCATATGCGCCTCGCCGCGCGATCAATACGCGCCGCCGACGCGATGCGTCGCGACGTAGTGATCGGGGCCGACCGCGACGAGCGGTGCGACGATCGGCTCGTCGCCGACCGCGCGGATCGGGCTCGGAATCTCGTCCGCCGCGAGCTGGCGCGGCGCATGCCGGCGTGCCGGGTCGGCCACCGGCACCGCGCTCATCAGCTTCCTCGTGTACGGATGCTGCGGCGCCTCGAACACCGCGCGGCGCGGGCCGATCTCGACGATCTGGCCGAGATACATCACCGCGACCCGATGGCTGACGCGCTCGACGACGGCCATGTCGTGCGAGATGAACAGATACGCGACGCCGAGCTCGCGCTGCAGGTCGAGCATCAGGTTCACGATCTGCGCCTGCACCGACACGTCGAGCGCGGACACCGATTCGTCGGCGATCACGACCTTCGGATTCAGCGCGAGCGCGCGCGCGATGGCGATCCGCTGGCGCTGGCCGCCCGAGAATTCGTGCGGATAGCGGCGCGCGGCCTCCGGCGGCAGGCCGACCTTGTCGAGCAGCCAGTCGACGCGCGCCTGCGCTTCGCGGCCGCTCGCGACACCGTGCACGAGCAGCGGCTCCATGATCGAGAAACCGACCGTCAGGCGCGGGTTCAGCGACGCGAACGGATCCTGGAAGATGAACTGGATGTTCCGGCGCAGCGCCTGCAGGTCCTGGCCCTTCAGCGCGCTGATGTCGCGGCCGTCGAATTCGATCGAGCCGCTCTGCGATTCGACGAGGCGCAGCAGCGAGCGGCCGGTGGTCGACTTGCCGCAGCCCGATTCGCCGACGAGCGCCAGCGTCTCGCCCGCGCGCAGCTCGAAGCTCACGCGCTCGACCGCATGCACGTATTGCGACACGCGGCCGAACACGCCGCTCTTCACCGGAAACCGCGTGACGAGATCGCGCACGCGCAGGATCGGCGGCGCGGCCGGATCGACGCGCGGCTGCCCGGCGGCGGGGACCGCGGCGGCATCGTTCGTATCCGCCGCATCGGCCGCATCATTCGCGTCGTTCGCGGCAGGCGCCGGTGCGGCCGCGCTCGCGCCGTCCACCTTCAGCAGGGGAAATTTCTCGGGGATATCGGTGCCGTGCATCGAGCCGAGCCGCGGCACGGCCGCGAGCAGCGCACGCGTGTAGCGATGCGCGGGCGTCGCGAAAATGCGCTCGGACTCGCCCTCCTCGACCTTCTCGCCGCGATACATCACCAGCACGCGATCGGCCACTTCGGCCACCACGCCCATGTCGTGCGTGATGAAGATCACGCCCATGTTCATTTCGTCCTGCAGGCCGCGGATCAGTTGCAGGATCTGCGCCTGGATCGTCACGTCGAGCGCGGTCGTCGGTTCGTCGGCGATCAGCAGCGCGGGCCGGCACGACAGCGCCATCGCGATCATCACGCGCTGCCGCATCCCGCCGGACAACTGGTGCGGATAGCGCGCGAACACGCGGCGCGCCTCCGGAATGCGCACGAGATCGAGCAGCCGCAACGCTTCCGCGCGCGCTTCGGTCGCGCTCTTCGACTGGTGCAGCGCGATCGCCTCGCTGATCTGGTCGCCGACCGTAAACACCGGGTTCAGCGACGTCATCGGCTCCTGGAAGATCATCGCGATGTCCGCGCCGCGGATCCCGCGCATCGTCGCCGCACTCGCCTGCGCGAGGTCGACGAGCGCGCCGCCGCGGCGCCGCAACGCGATCCGGCCGCTCGTGATCTCGCCGCCGCCGTGCTCGACGAGCCGCATCAGCGCGAGCGACGTGACCGACTTGCCGGAGCCCGATTCGCCGACGATCGCGAGCGTCTCGCCGCGATCGACGTGAAACGACACGTTGCGCACCGCGTCGAACGTCGCGTTCTCTCGTCGGAACATCACCGACAGGTCGTCGACGGCGACCACGCGCTGTTCCGGCAGCACCAGCGCGGACGGGGTTCGGCTCGAAGTCATGCGAAGGTCTCCTCGTACGATCCGGAATCAGGCCGCGTCGTCGCGATAGATGCCGACCACGGGCGTCTCGCCGACGCGCGCGTAGCCGCGATACATCCCTTCCGTGTTGAACGGCATCGCGACGTTGCCGTGCGCGTCGACCGCGACGATCCCGCCGCGCCCGGCCAGGCGCGGCAGCTTGTTCATCACGACGTCGTGCGCGGCGTCGGCAAGCGACGCGCCGCGATAGGCCATCTGCGCGGCCACGTCGTGCGCGGTCGCGAGCCGGATGAACATCTCGCCGGTGCCCGTCGCGGAGACCGCGCAGGTCGCGTCGTCCGCGTAGCAGCCGGCACCGATGATCGGCGAATCGCCGACGCGTCCGGGCTGCTTGTTGGTGATGCCGCCGGTCGACGTCGCCGCCGCGATATGGCCACGCAGGTCGCACGCGACCGCGCCGACCGTGCCGTGCTTGCGGTCGGGATCGAGCGGCTCGGCCGGCTGCCCGGCGCCGAACGCGAAGGTCGCCGCGTCGTGGTCGAGCATCATGCCGGCCGCCTCGCGCGCCTTGAGCCACTGCGCACGACGCGCTTCCGTGTCGAAGTAGCCGGGCTCGGCGAGTTCGAGGCCCTGTGCGGCCGCGAACGCATCGGCGCCCGCGCCCGCGAACAGCACGTGCTCGCTCGCCTCCATCACGCGCCGCGCGGCGAGGACCGGATTGCGCACGCGGGTCGCGCAGCAGATCGCGCCGGCCGCGAGCGTCGTGCCGTCCATCACCGCCGCGTCGAGCTCGTGCTTGCCTTCGGCCGTATAGACGGCTCCGCGCCCGGCGTTGAACAACGGACAGTCCTCGAGCATCCGCACCGCGACGGTGACGGCGTCGAGCGCGCTGCCGCCGTCGGCGAGCACCTTCTGCGCGGCCTGCAGGATCGCGGTGAGCTCGGCGCGGTACCGGTGTTCGGTGTCGGTGTCCATCGCCTCGCGCAGGATCGTGCCTGCACCGCCATGAATCGCGACGATCGCGGGTGAAGTCATGATTTTTTCGGACCGGAAGAAGAAGGGTTGGCGGCCGGCAGCGCCGCTTGCGGCTGGACCAGCCACGGCAACAGGAATTCGGTCATTTCGGCGGCGGACTTCGCGGAGCGGTGCGTGCGCAGCGCGACCGCGTCGATCAGCGCCTCGATCATCGTCAGCACGGCCGCTTCCGACGTGGCCGCGAAACGCCGCTCGGCCTTCACGTACAGGTTCAGCGACGCGATCGGTGCCAGCGGCGAACCGGGCCCGTCGGAAATGCCGAGCACGCGCGCGCCGCGCGCCGCCGCGCGGCGGGCCAGCTCGATCGTGTCCTTCACGTAGCGCGGAAACGCAAGCGCGATCACGAGATCGCGCGAGTCGGCCGTGTACAGGCGCCGCGCCGCATGCGACGGGCCGCCGAGCAGCGCGAGCGACTGCACGTTGTCGTGACACACCGACAGGCCATGTTCCATCAGCCCGGCCAGAAACGCGCTCGAACCGGCGCCGAGGATCAGCACGCGCCGCGCGCCGACGATCGCCTCGACGGCCGCTTCGACGTCGGCCGCATCCAGCTGCGCGCGCGTGTTCTCGATGTTCGTGACGGCCTGGTCGAACACCGCGTCGATCCACGCGGCGCCGCGCACGCCCTGCTCCTGCTCTTGTTCCTGCGCGGAACGCAGCCGTTCGACCGGGCCGAGCGTCGCCTCGAAGCCGCGCACGAGCGCCGCGCGCATCGCCGGATAACCGTCGAAGCCGAGCGCCTTCGCGAAGCGGTTCGCAGTCGCGATCGATGCATTCACGGCCTGCGCCAGCTCGTCGATCCGCATCGTCGCCGCGCGGAACGGATTCGCGAGCACGAACTCGCCCATCCGGCGGTGGATCGGCGTCATCCGCGGCATGGCCGAGGCGATGCGCTCCGCGATCGCGGATTCCTCGTGACTGACATCGTGCGGTACGAGCGGCGTCATGCGAATGGTTTTGCAAGGTGGATGAAAATCAATTTACACAATCTGCCGGCAGGAAAAAAATAAATTTTCATCAGGGTTGTCACGCCCATTGCCGGGCCCGGCTGATGCAGTCGGCCCGTCGACGGCCGCTCGGCCCCGGCAAGCGGGCGTTCGGCGCTCGGTCGTGACGCAACGCGCCGGACACCCGATCTGCACGCCTATCGGGAATACCCCAAGCATGTTCGTTCGAATGCAGATTCACGTTGACCTGATTCGAATTCGAACATAGGATGCTCGAAAATGATCGGTCGTCCGATAACATCGGCTTTCGACAACATCGAAATGTTCGATTGAATGCGGTCATTTCGAGGAAAGCCGGGCGAATCGGCGCTCATTAAGATCGGACATCGTACAAATAAGACTGAACGAGACGCCCTAGCCGGGCGACTTGCATGGATCAGGAGACAGCAGTGAAAACAGTCAAGGCGTTGCGCTGGTGGATCATCGTGCTGGTATGCCTCGGCACGATCCTCAACTACCTCGCTCGAAATTCCCTCGCGGTGCTCGCACCGGAACTGAAGCAGGTGTTCGCGATCTCGACGCAGCAGTACTCGTATATCGTCGGCGCGTTCCAGATCGGCTACACGATCATGCAGCCGGTGTGCGGGTTCATCGTCGACCTGATCGGGCTGCGGCTCGGGTTCGCGCTGTTCGCGATGCTGTGGTCGGTGGTCGGCGTCGCGCACGGCTTCGCGTCGGGCTGGCTGTCGCTCGGCATCCTGCGCGGCTTGCTCGGGCTGTTCGAGGCCGCCGCGATTCCGTCGGGGATGAAGGCCGTCGCCGAATGGTTTCCCGATCGCGAGAAATCCGTCGCGGTCGGCTACTTCAACGCCGGCACGTCGCTCGGCGCCGCGATCGCGCCGCCGCTCGTCGTGTTCCTGTCGATGCGGTTCGGCTGGCAATCCGCGTTCATGGTCACCGGCGCCCTCGGCTTCCTGTGGGCCGCGCTCTGGTACACGCAGTACCGCTCGCCGGCCTATCATCCGCGCCTCACGTCGCAGGAGCGCACGCTGATCCGCGACGGCCAGGCCACGATGCCGGCCGTGTCGAAACGCCGGATTCGCGACGTCGTCACCGCGCGCCGCTTCTGGGCGATCGCGCTGCCGCGCTTCTTCGCGGAACCCGCATGGCAGACCTTCAGCTTCTGGATTCCGCTGTACCTCGCCACCGAACGCCACATGGCGCTCACGCAGATCGCCGTGTTCGCGTGGATGCCGTTTCTCGCGGCCGACCTCGGCGGCATCGCGGGCGGCTACCTGTCGCCCTACCTCGCGAACCGGTTCAAACTGCCGCTCGTGTGGTCCCGCGTCGCCGGCGTCGCGCTCGGTTCGGTGCTGATGCTCGGGCCGGCGATGATCGGGCTCGTGTCGTCGCCATACACGGCCATTGCCCTGTTCTGCGTCGGCGGCTTCGCACACCAGATGATCTCCGCACTCGTCAACACGCTGTCGGCCGACGTGTTCGATCCCGAGGAAGTCGGCACCGCCAGCGGCTTCGCGGGCATGGCCGCGTGGATCGGCGGGCTCGGCTTCTCGCTGCTGGTCGGCGCGCTCGCCGACAAGATCGGCTACGCGCCGCTGTTCGCGTGCCTCGGCCTGTTCGACATCATCGGCGTCACGCTGCTCGCGGTGCTGATCCGCGGGCAGTCGAAGCAGGAACGCCTGCTCGCGCAACACGCCTGACCTCCGTTTTCATCAGGAATCGCCTTCATGACTTCGCTTCTTCATCCGCCCGTGTTCCGCGTCGCCGCCCGCCAGGCGAACCGTGTGCTGCTCGCGTCCGACGCGGGCGCGACCCTCGAGATCTTCGTGCTCGAGGACGACATCGTGCGCGTGCGCGTGCTGCCCGACGCGACGCCGCGCAACCCGCGCACCTGGACGATCGCACCGGGCCTCGACGACGTGCCGCTCGAGGGCCGCGACCGTCTCGACCTCGGCGGCTTCGCGCTGCCCGTCTACGACTTCGGCGAAGACGACGGCGGCGTGCGCATCGAAACCGCGCAGGTCCGTCTCACGGTAAGCCGGCAAGGCGGCCATTGCACGTGGTCGATGCGTGGTGCCGACGGCGCGTGGCGCGTCGTGCTCGCCGACCGCGCGACGCAGGCGTACAACTTCGGCTGGTGGGACGACCGCGCCTATCACTACGTCGCCCGCGAGCGCGGCGACAAGGTGTTCGGCCTCGGCGAACGCGCGGGCGACCTCGACCGTACCGGCGCGCGCTTCGAGATGCGCAACATCGACGCGATGGGCTACAGCGCGAAGCACACGGACCCGCTCTACAAGCACATCCCGTTCTACGTCACCTGGTCGCCCGACGCGTGCCAGGGTTTCGGGCTGTTCTACGACACGCTGTCGGATTGCGCGTTCGACATGGGCCGCGAGCTCGACAACTACCACGGGCTGTACCGCTACTTCGTCGCCGAGCACGGCGATCTCGACTACTACTTCATCGCATCGCCCGACACGCCGCTCACGGCCGCACGACGCTTCACGTGGCTCACCGGGCGCCCGGCGCGCACGCCGAAATGGGGGCTCGGCTATTCGGGCTCGACGATGAGCTACACCGACGCGCCGGACGCGCAGCGCCAGATGAACCAGTTCGTCGAGCAGTGTGAATCGCACGACATCCTGTGCGATTCGTTCCACCTGTCGTCGGGCTATACGTCGATCGGCGCGAAGCGCTACGTGTTCAACTGGAACCGCGAGAAGTTTCCCGACGCGAAGGGTTTCGTGAAGCACTACCGCGACCACGGCATCCGCCTGTGCGCGAACATCAAGCCGTGCCTGCTGCGCGATCATCCCGCGTTCGACGACGCTGCACGGCGCGGGCTGCTGATCCGCTCGGCGTCCGGCGAGCCGGCGTGGGTGCAGTTCTGGGACGAGGTCGGCGCATATATCGACTTCACGCAACCGGACGCTTGCCGCTGGTGGCGCGAGCAGGTCACGTCGGCGCTGCTCGACTACGGGATCGAGTCGACCTGGAACGACAACAACGAATACGAGATCTGGTCGCCCGACGCGATCGCGCACGGCTTCGGCCAGCCATTTCCCGCGCGCGAGGCGAAAGTGCTGCAGACGATGCTGATGATGCGTGCGTCGCGCGACGCGCAGCGCGCGCATGCGCCGGCGCAGCGGCCGTTCCTCGTGTCGCGCTCCGGCGGCGCCGGCATGCAGCGTTATGTGCAGACCTGGTCCGGCGACAACTACACGTCATGGGAAACGCTGCGCTACAACCTGAAGATGGGCCTCGGGCTCGCGCTGTCGGGCGTGTCGAACATCGGTCACGACATCGGCGGCTTCTCCGGTCCCGCACCGTCGCCCGAGCTGCTGCTGCGCTGGGTCCAGTTCGGCATCTTCATGCCGCGCTTCAGCATCCATTCGTGGAATGACGACGGCACCGTCAACGAACCGTGGATGTATCCGGAGATCACCGCGCGGATCGCGTCGCTGATCAAGCAGCGCTACCGGCTGCTGCCTTATCTCTATCACCTGCTGTGGCTGTCGACCACGCGCTACGAGCCAGTGCTGCGGCCGACCTTCGGCGACTTCCCCCGCGACCCGCGCTGCTACGACGAATGCGACGACATGATGCTCGGCGACGCGCTGCTCGTCGCGCCGGTGGTCGACCCGGGCCGCACGGAACGCACGGTCTACCTGCCGTCGGGCGCGCGCTGGCTGTGCTGCGCGAGCGCGCGATCGTTCGACGGCGGCGCGAGCGTGACGCTGCCCGCGCCGCTCGACACGCCGGTGATGCTGTTGCGCGAAGGCCGCGTGCTGCCGCTGAACGTCGCCGAGCAACGCTTCGGCGCGCGCGCGGACACGCTCGGCTTCCTCGTCGCGCCGCGCATCGAGGACGGTGTCGCATACGGCGAATGCGTCGAGGACGACGGCGAAACGGAAGCGTGGCGCGACGGCGAATACGGGCTGTGGCGCATCGAGACCGGCCGCCAGGCGTCGGGCGAACTCGGCGTGTCGGTCCGCTGGGACGGCCGCATGCATCGCCCCGCCGAGCGCCTCGAGATCCTGCTGCCGGCGTCGCTGCAAGGCGCGCTTGCGGTGCGCGGCGCGCGCGTCGAGCACGATGCGCGGGACGGCGCGTGGCGTCGCCTCGTCGTGGCGCTCGACGACTGACCGCGCACGCTCGGGCACGCGCCGAGCCATGTTCAGGCGGACCGCGCACGCGGCCCGCCCCGCCATCCAAGAGGAGGCCGTCCAGCCTCCCGCCCCCTGAAGAGACCTGGAGATCGACAATGAAGGCACCGCATCATCATTATGCAATCCTGATTTTATCCGCCGCGTCGCTCGGCGCTTCCGCCGCCCATGCGCAGAGCAGCGTGACGCTGTACGGCGTGGTCGACGATTCGCTCGCGTACGTGAACAACCAGCAAGGCCACTCGAACGTGTACATGCGCGACGGCAACCTGTATGCGTCGAAGTTCGGGCTGCGCGGCGACGAGGATCTCGGCGGCGGCACGCACGCGATCTTCGACCTGCAATCCGGCTTCAACCTGAACACCGGCGCGCAAGCCGCCGCCGGCACGATCTTCAACCGCCAGGCCTTCGTCGGGCTGCGCAACGACCATTACGGCACGGTGACGGCCGGCCGCCAGTACACGCCGTACTTCCTGCTGGTCGGCCCCTACGCGTCGAGCAGCTGGCTGACCGGTGCGACCGGCGCGCATCCGGGCGACATCGACGGCCTCGACACGACCATCCGCGTGAACAACTCGGTCACCTATACGTCGCCGACCTTGTCCGGGCTGACCGCGAGCGCGATGTACGCGTTCGGCGGCATCGCCGGCGCGACCGGCAAGGGCAATACGTTCAGCGCCGCGCTGCGCTATGCGAACGGGCCGGTCGGAATCGCGGCCGGCTACCTGCGCATCAACAGTTCGGGTTCGTCTGCGGGGTTCCTGAATCCGGCGACCGCGGCGTCGGGCAGCTTCGCCGTGTCCGTGCTGAACCAGGGCTACCTGACCGCGAAGGCCGTCGAGCAGGTCGCGACGGCCGGCAACTACACGCTCGGCAACCTGACGATGGGCCTCAATTACTCGAACGTGAAGTACCTGCCCGGCAACGGCTCCGCGTTCGCGAACACGGCCGTGTTCAACACCTACGGCGCGCTCGCCGCGTACCGCTTCACGCCGACCTTCTCGGTGGCCGGCGCGTTCGCTTACACGCTCGCGTCGAAGGCGAACGGCGTGTCGAACGCGGCCCGCTACCAGCAGTATTCGCTGAAGGAGTCGTACAGCCTGTCGAAGCGCACGACGCTCTATGCGCTGCAGGCGTACACGCATTCGAGCGGGCGCACGCTCGGCGCGCAAGGTGCCGGCCATATCGTCGACGCGGCGCCGATCGTCGGCGACTCGCAGCAGCTCACGCCGTCGACGACGCACGGCCAGTTCGTCGGCATGGCCGGGATCGCCGTGACGTTCTGAAATCGCGGCAGCGCATCGCCTGCCGGCGCCCCGGACGGTCCGCATCGTCCGGGGCGCCGGATTCCGCGCCTCGTCTGCGCTCGGTCTGCGCTCCGTCGCACGCGCCGCGCAGTGCGAGGGTTTTCGCGATCGGCCCGATACCCTACAATTCATCAGGTTAATCCCTGCTGCTTGCCCCTTCTTGCAGTCCCGACACCGCGCTACACTCGACGCACGCCGTATCAGGGTCCGACGTGCGACGCGCGCGCCGGGCGGCATCGCGCCTCGTTGCGCCCACAACTGGATGCCAGCCATGCCAGGTTCCCGTCCCTCGACCCGCACGGCGTTCGAGCCGCAGGTCGTCGCCCCCAGCACGCACGCCACCGCGCGCGAGGCCATGCTGATGCCCTTCTTCCACTGGGGCTTCCATGCGTGGGCGATCTACGGGCTGACGGGGCTCGTGCTCGCGTACTTCGGTTTCCGCTACACCCCCCGGCTGACGCTGCGGTCCGGGCTGTATCCGATGCTGCGGGAGCGCGTGAACGGCCGGATCGGCCACGCGGTCGACGCGTTCATCGCATCGTGCGGACGCGTGGCCTCCGACGGAGTCGCACGATGAGCGGCCTGCTGCACGATCGCACCGGCGACTTCATCGCGCTCGCGACGCTCGCGGTGCTTTACCTCGGCGGCGTCGGCCTCGCGCTGTGGCGAATCCGCACCGCCGCGCCGCGCGGCAAGGTCTACTGGATCGTCTGCATCGCGTTGCTGGCCGGCGGTGCGATCGCGATCACCGCCAACCTGTCGCCCGTGCCGAACAGCGGCGAGATGCCGCCCGGTTTCGCGCTCGGCGTCGAGGCGGTGCTGCTCGGGCTCGCGCTCGTCGCGGCGGGCTGCGCGTGGCTGATGTTGCGTGCGAGGCGCGGCTGATATCTGTCGTTTGCGCGGCGGCGCGGCCTTGCCTCGTCATGCGCAAACGGCAGCGTGCATGCCGAACGTCGGTCGTCCTCGCAGCCTGACGCGTCATGCAGACGGCGCCCGCGCCGTGACGAGCCAGCACGCCGCGTCGAACCGCACGTCAGCGCCCTGCACGTAAGGCTCGAACGCAGCGCGCACCGTTTCGACCACGCGCCGCCGCGTCGCGTCGTCCGCGTCCTGAAGCGCGAGCCCGACCGGCCCGAGCCGCGCGATGTAGTCGTTCAACGCCGCCTCGGGCAACGCGCACGCCTGGTCGATCGGCTCGATCGCGATGTCGGCCCAGCCGCTGTCCGACAGCACCGACGCGATCCGCTGCCGGTCGCCGAACGCGAATTGCCCCGGCGCCCCCGGCTGCCGCGCCGGCAAGTCCGGCAGCAACGTTGCCGCGACACGTTCGGCCGTCGTCATGAACGGATTGTCGGCGGCGCCGCGCCATGCAACGAATCGCAGTTGCGCGTTCGCGCGCGCCGCTTGCCGCAGGTTCGCGAAGGCGCGCACCGGATCGTCGAAGAACATCACGCCGAAGCGCGACACGATCAGGTCGAACCGACCCGGCGCGAATGCATGCGTCTGCGCATCGGCATGCACGAAGCCGGCGCCCAGGCCGGCGCGTTCGGCACGCGCCCGTGCGGCGGCAATCATCCGCGCCGAAATATCGACGCCGGTACAGTGCGCGTGCGTGCCAAGCCGCCGTGCGATCGCGAGCGTCACCGCGCCGGTGCCGCAGCCGACGTCGAGCACGCTGCGCGCGGATGCCGCGGCCGCCGCGTCCGCGAGCAGCGTCTCGAACGGCTCGAACATCCGGTCGAGCGAGCGCTGCTCGTCGACCCATGCCAGCCCCGACGGACCATTCCACAGCGCAGACTGCGCTTCGTTTGCCCGGCTGTCTTTCATCATCGATTCTCCTTTTTCATCCGTATCATTCACCGTGATCCGGACTATGCTGCTTCAAGCCGGCTTGAGGTCAAGGCCGCGACCGCGGCACGACTCGCGCGCCGGCCGGCCGTCGGACTCCGCCCTTCACATTTCTTACACTCGCGCTGCGTATCGTTGACGACTTTCCTACGGTGCCTCTCATGCGACGACTCCTCCCGCGCGCACTGCTCGCGCGCTGCGCTCCGCTTGTTGCCCTCGCGGCGCTGTCCGCGTGTTCGAATCACATCGATACGCCCGCCGATCCGGCCAGTGCCGCGATCAACCTCCAGGCCGCGTGGGTCGAGATCGGCGACGCGAACCAGGCGATCGCACGCGTGATCACGAGCTACAGCCCCGCATCCGCGAGCGATCCGCTGTGCCCGCAACTGTCCGTCGACGGCAAGCTGTCGCGCATGACGCTGCGCGCCGGCGCCGCGACCGTCGCGCAGCGTCCGACGGCGAGCGCCGCGGCCGACTCGAAACCGTCGAGCTTCCCGGTGTCGGTCTGCGAAGCGGCGCTGCCGGCCGATGCGCAAACCGCGAGCGTCGCGGGCCGCGCACTGCCGCTGCCGAAAGCGCAGCCGCAGCGCATCGCGATCATCGCCGACACCGGCTGCCGGATGAAGAAGGCCGACAACGCATGGCAGGCGTGCAACGACGCGACGGTCTGGCCGTTCGACACGATCGCGGCGAGCGTCGCGAAGCTGTCGCCGGACCTCGTGCTGCACGTCGGCGACTATCACTACCGCGAAAACGCGTGCCCGCCCGACATCGCCGGCTGCAAGGACAGCCCGTGGGGCTATGGCTGGGATGCGTGGCAGGCCGACCTGTTCCGCCCGGCCGCGCCGCTGTTCGCGAAGGCGCCGTGGGTCGTCGTGCGCGGCAACCACGAGGAATGCGCACGGGCCGGCCAGGGCTGGTACCGCTTCCTCGATCCGCGCCCGTATTCGGCGGCCCGTTCGTGCGACGATCCGGCCAACGACGACGACGCGAACTACTCGGATCCCTATGCGGTATCGCTCGGCGGCGGCACGCAGGTGATCGTGTTCGACACCGCGAAGGTCGGCCGCAATCCGCTGAAGACGACCGACGCGCAATTCCGCATCTACCAGAAGCAGTTCCAGACGGTCGCGTCGCTCGCGTCGAAGGCCGGCATGTCGACGACGATCTTCACGAACCATCATCCGATCCTCGCGTTCGCGCCGATCGCCGGCAGCACGCCCGCGCCGGGCAACCTCGCGCTGCAGTCGGTGATGGCGAGCCTGAACGCGCAGGCGTACTACCCGCCCGGCATCCACGTCGCGCTGCACGGGCACGTGCACGACTTCCAGGCGATCAACTTCTCGTCCGGGCATCCGGCGACGATCGTGTCCGGCAACGGCGGCGACAACCTCGACGTCGCGCTGCCCGACCCGTTCCCCGCCGGCCTGACGCCGGCGCCGGGCGCCGTGATCGAACGGCTGTCGCACAACAACAGCTTCGGTTTCCTGATCATGGAGCGACGCGCTGCGCCGGCGACGGGCTGGGTGTTCCATGCGTATTCGGCGGCGGGCAAGCTGCTCGCGTCGTGCGACCAGTCGGGCAACACGCTCGCATGCGACAAGACGGGGTTCATCGCGCCGTGAGTGATGAAGTTCGATTGCATGGCGGTTTGATGGATTCTGCGGATTCGGTGGATTCGGTGGATTCGGTGGATCCGGCGGATTCGGCGGATTCGGCGTATGCGGCGTATGCGGCGTGTTCGGCGTGTTCGGCGGATACGGCCGGCTGCCGGGGACGAACGGCTGGATCGCGAAGGCAGCCGATTCCTTCGGTCGCCCTCGCCGGGCGTTCGGCGTCCGCCGCGGTTCCGGCCGCCGGCGGACGGGCGGTACGCGCCCTTGCCGCCGCCGTGCTCGCCGGAGCGGCGCTCGCGGCCCACGGCGCACCTGCCGAAACAACCCTGCTCCCCGGCGCGCCGCCGGCGCGCGTCGTCGGCACGATCGGCACCGGTACGCCGCAGGTGACCGACAAGGTCGACGCGGCCACCGCCCGTTTCGCGCCCGACCCGACGCTCGTTGCGCTGGGCCGCCGGATCTTCTTCGATCCGCGGCTGTCCGAGCCGCGCGGCACGTCGTGCGCGGGCTGCCACGATCCGGGGCGCGCGTTCGCGCCGACCTTGTCGGCCGCTTCGCTCGCGGGGCCGGGCGTGCCGGAAGGCAGCCGCCACGGGCGCTTCAGCCAGCGCAACGCGCCATCGCTGCTCTACGTGCGCTACGTGCCGCGCCGCCACTTCTACCAGGACGACGACGCGCCCGCGCCGTCGCCGTTCGGCGGCCTGTTCAGCGACGGCCGCGCGGACACGCTCGCCGAACAGATCCGCGGGCCGTTGTTCGACCCGAACGAGATGAACAACCGGTCGCCGGCCGCGCTGCTGCGCAAGGTCGACGGCACCGAACTGGCGGGCGATCTCGCCGCGCGCTTCGGCACGTCGGTGCGGCGCGATCCCGAGCAACTGGTGCGTGCGCTCGGCTCGGCCGTCGAGGCCTATCTGCAGAGCGACGAGATGGCGCCGTTCACGTCGCGCTTCGACGCGTTCCTGCGTACGCGCAAGCCGCTCGCGCCGGCCGAGATGCGCGGCCTGGCGCTGTTCCGCAATCCCGACAAGGGCAATTGCATGAGCTGCCATACGCTGTCGGAAACGTCGAGCCGGCCGGAGCGCTCGCTCTTCACCGATTTCGGCTACGACGCGATCGCGGTGCCGCGCAACCGCGCGCTGCCCGCGAACCGCGATCCGCGCCATTTCGACAACGGTCTGTGCGATACGGCTGCGCGGCTGCGCTGGCCCGAGCCGACGCAATGGTGCGGCTACCTGCGCACGCCGGGACTGCGCAACGTCGCGGTCAAGCAGACATTCATGCACAACGGCGTGTTCACGACGCTGCGCGACGCGGTCGCGTTCTACAACACGCGCTCGACCGACCCGGGCCGCTGGTATCACGGCGCCCGGACGTTCGACGACGTGCCGGCCGCCTATCGCGGCAACATCAACGTCAATTCGACGCCGATGAACCGTCGGCCCGACACGCCTCCCGCGCTGACCGATGCGGAAATCGACGACATCGTCGCGTTCCTCGGCACGCTGACCGACGCACGCTACGCGAATCCCGTCCCGCCCGCCGCGCGGATCGCCCGCACTGCCGCGCCGGCGCGTTGACCCTGGCCGAACGGCCAGGCGCGTGCGCATCCGCTTGCGGTCGCCGCAAACACTGGTTATATTTACAGTACTGTATTTATGAACAGTGAGGTGCTCGATGGAACATCTGGTCCGTATCGTCAACGACACCGATCGCCAAGTGCTGGCATGGCTGCGTGCGCAGGTCGGCGACGCCCGCGTCGAGCGTGCGGCGCGCCAGCTCGGGCATACGCGAAAGCCCTTTCCGTCGGCGGTATGCCGGTACCTGGGCATGAGCGCGCCGGCCACGCTGCGCCAGGCGGAGCGGCCGCGTGCCGCACGCGACTTCTCGGTCGGAGATCGCTATCTGTCGCTGATCCGTCAGCACCTCGCCGCGCATGCGGTCAGCCGATGAAATCGCCGAAATCGTATCGTCGGCGCGTCGCCGCGCGGCGGCCGGCCGCGGAGAATGCGGCGAGCCGGATCGGCCGGCCCGTGCTCTCGTCACGACCGCCGAGCCCGGTAGCCAACGCGCCAGCCCGGCCGACACGCGCCCTGCTCACGCAGCGGCCGCCGCGTCGCGTATCAACTGGCCGAGCGTTTCGATTGCCGCTTCATGTGCCGTGTCGAACACCCGCGTGCAGGCAAGCCGGATATACGCGTCAAAGCGGTCGGAATTCGAGAAGATCGCGCCTGGCGCGATCCTTACCCCGCGTGCGAGCGCGGCATCGAACAAGGCTTCGGAACGCACGCCGTCGGGCAGCGCGATCCACAGCAGCATGCCGCCGGGCGGCCGGTTCATCCGCGTGCCGGCGGGAAAATGGCGCGCGATCGCATCGATCGTCACATCGCGCTGCACGCGCAGCTGTTCGCGAAACCGGTGCAGGTGGCGGTCGAACGCACCCGAGCCGACGAATTCGGCCGCGACGGCCTGCAGCAACGCGGCGTTGTGCCGGCTTTGCGCGAACTTGAGCATCTTCACGCGCGCGTGCCAGCGGCCCGCGCTCATCCAGCCGAGCCGCATTCCGGGCGCCAGCACCTTGTTGAGCGACGGGCAATAGATCACCGTGCCGTCGCGATCCCATGCCTTCACGGGTTTTACCGCGTGCGGCGCTTCCACGAGTTCGCGATACGGCTCGTCCTCGATCACGGCCACGCCGTGACGCGAGCACAGCGCGACCAGCGCGGCCTTGCGTTCGTCGGGCATCACGCTGCCGAGCGGGTTCTGCAGATTCGGCACGACGACCACGGCCCGAATATCCGGGTACGCGGACAGCGCCACGTCGAGCGCTTCGATCGACAACCCGGTCGTCGGGCTGGCCGGAATCTCGAGTGCGCGCAGGCCGAGGCTTTCGAGCAGCTGGATCAACCCGAAAAAGGCCGGCGATTCGATCGCGATCGTGTCGCCGGGGCGCGCCACCGCGCGCAACGCGAGATTCACGGCATCGAGGCCGCCGCTCGTCGACATCACGTCGTCCGGCGACACGGTCACGCCGTACGACAACGCGCGTTTGGCCATCGTTTGCCGGAATTCGGCCGAACCGCCAACCGGCCCCGCGTCGGTCAGCAGCGTCGGCTTGCGCCGTAGCAGCCGGATCGCGAGCGCCTGCAGGCGCTCGGCCGGGTACAGCGTCGCCAGCGCGGATGCGCCACCGAGATTCAGCGCGTCGGGCGTCGCATTCGCGCGATCGATCACGCGCGACACGCGTTCGTGCAGCCCCGCGAACGGCGGCTCGACGCTCAGCGGCTGCCCGTCGCTTTCCGGCAGCGTGTCGAGCGCGGCCGCCGCGCGCCGGCGCACGAAGTAGCCCGAGCGCGGCCTGGCTTCGCACCAGCCCGTATCCTCGAGCCGCCGGAAGGCCTGGGTCGCGGTAGACAGGCTCACGCCGTGCTGCGCCATGAACGCACGCACGGACGGCATCCGGTCGCCGGGCGACAGCGTGCCGGCCGCGATGATGCGGCGGTAATGCTCGGCGAGCCGTTCGTAAAGCGGCTCGCCGGCCATCGGCAAAGTCATGCGGGAGGGATCGGTGATGGGCGTCATGCGGGCCATCCTGCCCGCGCGCCCGGGCGCACGCCAGATACAGATTCCGGGGAAACTCACCGATACAGCAACATGAAATCGCCGTCTGCACCGTAACAGATACCCGTCCCCTGAATCTGTCCTGCCCGCACGCGTTTCCTTAACCTGATTGCACGCTGTCGCCCTGCCATCGCCGGGCCGCGCAACCGGGAAAAGGACACGCCATGCGGACGCACGACATCCGGCTCGACGCCGGGCAAAGCCACTTTGCGTGGTTCGACAAGGGCAGCCGCGTCATCGTGCTCGACGGCGCGCTCGCGGTCACGTTACGTCACGGCGGGCTCGACTGGCTGCCCGATGCGCCGCAATACGTTCGCGGCGTGCTCGACGAGGGCGAATGCCTGACGATCGAGACGGCCGGTCACGTGGCATTGTCCGCCGGCGGCGCCGGGCCGGTTGCCGCGACCGTCGCGGCGCCCGTGGCCAGGCCCGGCGTGTTCGCGGTGTGGCGTGCGTGGCTGCAGCGGGCGTCCGCGCGGCTGCTCGGCGAGCGGCATGTGCACGAGCAGTCCTGACGCGGCGGCTACACGCCGTCGCCGGTGTCGCCACGCAATCACCGTGTCGCTCCACCCGGCGACGAATTCGAGCCCGGCCGCGCGACGGCTACACACCGTCGCCGTTGTCGCCGCACGATCAGCGTGTCGCCCCCCGGCGACGAATTCGAGCCCGACCGCGCGACGCCTACACGCCGTCGCCGTTGTCGCCGCACGATCACCGTGTCGCTCCCCGGCGACGAATTCCAGCCCTGCCGGCGCCCTCGCCGGGCCGATTCGGCCACGCCGACAACCTCGGCCGCAGCAGCCGCGCGTTGCTACCGCACCTTCCGCGCGCGCTCGATCCATTCGAACAATGCCATCCCGGCCAGCATCGCGCCGACGAACGCGATGCCCTTCACGGACCCGAGCCCGATGGACACGATCGCCGGCCCCGGGCAGAACCCGGCAAGCCCCCAGCCGATGCCGAACACGGCGCTGCCGGCGACGAGGCGCACGGTAATCGTCCGCACGGCCGGCCACTGGATCGGCAGGCCGAGCAACGACCGCGTCCGGTGCTTCGCCCATGCGAACGCGAACACGGCGACGCCGATCGCGCCGGCCATCACGAATGCGAGCGACGGATCCCAGCGGCCGGCCAGGTCGAGAAAGCCGAGTACCTTCTGCGGGTTGGCCATCCCCGACACGATGAGGCCGACGCCGAACACCAGCCCCGCGAGAAACGCGAATCCTGCCTGCATGTCAGCCCCCGAGTACGTGCCGTTGCACGAATACGGTCGCGAAGCCCGCGACCATGAAGACCGCCGTCGCGACGATCGAGCGCGTCGCGCCGCGCGACAGCCCGCAGACGCCGTGACCGCTCGTGCATCCGCCCGCATAGCGCGTGCCGATCCCGACCAGCAGGCCGGCCGCCAGCAACTCGCCCCAGCCTGCATCGACCTGCGGCGTCACGGCGGCACCGGCGACACGCATCAGCAGCGGCGCGGCGATCAGCCCGGCGACGAACGCGGCACGCCAGCCGCGCTCCGCCGCACCGGCCGTGAACAGGCTGCCGACGATACCGCTGATTCCGGCGATCCGCCCGTTGAACGCCATGAGCCACGCGGCCGCAAGCCCGATCAGCACGCCACCGGCAAGCGACAGCCACGGCGTGAAATGAAGCGCATCAAGCTGCATCGCGCGTCCCCTTCGCGGCCGGGCCGCAGAACTGTTCGTACAGCACGCCCATCACCGCGATCGCAGCCGGGCTGTCGAGCGAGTAGTGAATGTTCTTGCCTTCGCGGCGCGTGCGGACGAGCGCGTTGTCCCGCAACACGCCGAGCTGCTGCGACAGTGTCGGCTGGCGAATATCCAGCCGCGCCTCGAGATCGCTCACGCAGCGTTCGCCCTGCGACAGTTCGCACAGCAGCAGCAAGCGATCGGGATTGGACAGTACCTTGAGCAGCGCGCACGCCGATTCGGCGGCGGCGCGCATCTGATCGGGCTCGGGCAGCCCGGTGGAAGGGTCGGCGTTCATGAGGGCGATCGCATTCGATTAACGAATCGATATTATATATATTTATATATCGTTGACTCGTACTTTCGGTCGGCGCCATCAGAAATCAGAAAAAAGGAAAGCGCCGTCTGCGACGCCCACCCCTGCCTCCGCTACGCCTGCTCGCCGGCAAGCGCATCGGCTGCCGCCGCGCGCTTCTCGCCGGCCCGTACCGCGCCCAGCACCAGCACCGCGATCCCGGCGATCACGCACGGCACCGCGACGAATGCGAAGGCGATCGGCAACTGCAGCCCCATCGCGAGCATCGCCCCGCCCGCCATCGAACCGACGACCGACCCGCCGCGGCCGATCCCGTTCGCCCAGCTCACGCCCGTGGTCCGGCACTCGGTCGGGTAGAACGCGGCCGACAGCGCGTTCGCGCCGACCTGCGAGCCCGACACGCAGAAGCCCGCCGCGAACACGACCAGCGCGGCGCCCGCCGGCGACGCGGCCAGCACGCCGATCGCCGCGACGAACACGCCGGCCGCCGCATAGCTGCATGCCAACACGCGATGCGGATCGAAGCGGTCCATCAGCCCGCCGAGCACGATCGCGCCGAGCGTGCCGCCGACCTGGAACATCGCGGTCACGCGCGCGGCCGTCTGCAACGTCGCGCCGGTCGTGCGCAACAGCGTCGGCAGCCAGCTCGACAACAGGTAGATGACGAGCAGGCTCATGAAGAACGTGAGCCACAGCAGCAGCGTGCCGCGCAGCAGGTCGGCGCCGAACAGGCGGCCGAGCGGCGAAGCGGCCGGCTTGCCGCGCGGTGCGATGAACGACGCGTGCGCGAGATGCGGGTCCGGTGCGATGCGTGCGAGCATCGCCGCGACCCGTTCGCGCGCCGCGCCGGTGTTGACGAGGTAGCGCACCGATTCGGGCAAGCGCCATGCGAGCACCGGCAGAAGCAGCAGCGGCGCGGCACCGCCGACGACGAGCACCGCGCGCCAGCCGTCGCGTTCGATCAGCGACGCGGCCGCGAGTCCGCCGAGCGCGGAGCCGATCGTGAAGCCGCAGAACATCGTCGTCACGAGCAGCGAGCGCCGCCGCGCGGGGCAATACTCGGACGTCAGCGTGATCGCGTTCGGCATCGCGCCGCCGAGCCCGAGGCCCGTCACGAAGCGCCACGCGATCAGTTCGGTCAGACCGCCCGCGCTCGCCGACGCCGCACTCGCGATGCCGAAACACGCGACACAGGCGAGCAGCAGGCGCTTGCGGCCGAACCGGTCGCCGAACGGCCCGAACACGAGCGCACCGGCCATCAGCCCGGCGAGCCCCGCGCCGAACACCGGCGCGAGCTGCGCGGGCGACAGGCCCCATTCCGCGCGAATGACGGGGGCGATGAACCCGATCGATGCCGTGTCGAAACCGTCGATCGCGACGATCAGGAAGCACAACACGACGATCGCGGCCTGAAACGGCGCAACGCGATGCCGGTCGATCCATTCGCTGACGTCGATGGACAGCGTATCGGCCATGATGATGTCTCCTCCATGAAGGCGGTCGCGCGCGATGTCGTTGAAATGCGCGCCGCCGGATGCAAACCGAAATGCGTCAGGCAACGGATTTCAGGCAATCCTGCGCGCGCCAGCCGTGCAGCCAGTCGAGCGAATCGTAGAACTGCGCCTGCGTGCGTCCGACCCACAGCGCGTTGCGCACCTGCCGCTCGACGCCCTTCGCGTGATAGATCCGCCCCATCTCGCGCGCCGAATACAGCACGCGCGCGGTGCGCGGAATCCGCACGCGCTCGTACAGCGCAAACGCGGCCTCGAAGTCGCCGTCGGTCTGCGCGACGGCCGCGCCGAGCGTCACCGCATCCTCGAGCGCCTGGCACGCGCCCTGCGCGAGGTATTGCGTCATCGGATGGGCAGCGTCGCCGAGCACCGTCGCGCGGCCCGCACTCCAGCGCTCGACCGGGTCGCGGTCGGCGGTCGCCCAGCGCTTCCACGACGTCGGCCGGTCGAGCATCTGCTTCGGCAGCGGATGGATGCCGTCGAAGTACGACAGCACTTCCTCCTTGCTGCCGTCGCGCACGCCCCAGGTTTCCCGCTCGCGGCTGTGGAACGTGACGACGAGGTTGTACTGCCGGCCGCCGCGCAGCGGATAGTGGACGAGATGGCAATGCGGGCCGGCCCAGACGACCGGCGCATTGATCTGTAGATCCTTCGGCATGTTGTCGACGTCGACGACCGCGCGATACACGACGTGCCCCGTCACGCGATGCGCGTCGCCGATCAGCGCTTGACGGATCGCGGACTTCACGCCGTCGCAGCCGATCACCGCATCGGCGCGATAACGCTCACCGTGCTGGTCGATCACGGTCACGCCGTGGCCGTCCTGCTCGAACTCGCACACCTGCGTGCTGGTCCGGAACTCGATCAGCGGATGATCCTTGACCGCCTCGTAGATCGACAGGTGGATGTCCGCGCGATGGATCACCGCATACGGGTTACCGAAGCGCTCGCGATACGCGGCGCCCGTATCGATGCACGCGACTTCCCGCGCATCGACCGCATCCATCAGTTGCAGCCGGTCGGTAAACACTGCCCGGTCGCGCGCGGCCTCGCCGACACCCAGCGCGTCGAGCGCGTTGAACGCGTTTGCGGCGAGCTGGATGCCCGCGCCGATCTCGCCGATTTGCGCGGCCTGCTCGAGCAGCTTCACGCGAATGCCCTGGCGCGCGAGCGCCAGCGCCGCCGCGAGCCCGCCGATGCCGCCGCCGATCACGAGTACGCGTCGGCCTGTGTTGTGTGTCTCGCCCATGTCTGTCTCCTGCTTCGTGTTACGCGACGTAGTCCGGTTGCCGCTGCGGCTGCGCTGCGTCGAATGCCGGCTCGCGCCGTGCGTGTTCATGAATCGCCAGGCTGCGTGGATACGCGCTCAGGTCGCAATCCATCCGCAGCGCGTTCGCGACCTGCGGCACGAGGCATACGTCGGCGAGCGTCGGCGCCTCGCCGAAACACCACGGGCCCGTGTCCGCGCGCGCGAGCAGACGCTCGACGCCGGCCATCCCTTCCGCGACCCAGTGCCGGTACCACGCACTCTTCTGCTGCGGCGTGACCTGCAGTTCGCTGTCGAGGTAGCGCAGCACCCGCAGGTTGTTGACCGGGTGGATATCGCATGCGATCAGCGTCGCGAGTTCCAGCACGCGTGCGCGCTGCCGCGGTTCGAGCGGAATCAGCCGCGGCGCCGGATGAATCCGGTCGAGGTAGTCGATGATCGCGAGCGACTGGCCGAGACGGAAATCGCCGTCGACGAGCGCCGGCACCGACGCCGACGGATTCACCTGCGCGACGTAGCCGGCCTCGCGGTGCTCGCCCGTGCGGATGTTCACGGGCAGCGTGTCGTACGACAGTCCTTTCAGCGCGAGCGCGATGCGCACCCGATAGGACGTCGAACTGTTGAAGAAGCTATGCAGTTGCACGATGTGACCTTTCGAGGAAAGCGAGGCGCGCGTCAGACCACGCGCACGGCCAGTTCGCCGAGCCGCTCGACGCCGACCTGCATCACGTCGCCCTTGACCACCGCGCCGACGCCTTCCGGCGTGCCGGTGAAGATCACGTCGCCCGGTTCGAGGCGGAAGAACTTCGACAGGTCGGCGACCGTTTCCGCGACCGACCAGATCAGGTGCGACACGTCGCTCTTCTGCTTCGTCGCGCCGTTGACCGTCAGCCACAGGCCGGCCTGCTTGAAATGACCGACTTCGCTCGCCGGATGCACGGGGCCGATCGGCGCGGAACGGTCGAACGCCTTGCCGATTTCCCACGGCCGGCCCATCTCGCGCATCTTCATCTGCAGGTCGCGGCGCGTCATGTCGAGGCCGACCGCATAACCCCACACGTGCTCGAGCGCACGCTCGAGCGGAATGTCAGCGCCGCCCTTGCCGATCACCGCGACGAGTTCGGCTTCGTAGTGATAGTTCTGCGTCTGCGCCGGATACGCGAGATCGAGCGTTTCGCCGTAGGCGACCGGCACGATCGAATCGGCCGGCTTGCAGAAGAAGAACGGCGGTTCGCGATCGGGATCGAAGCCCATTTCGCGCGCATGGGCCGCGTAGTTGCGGCCGACGCAGTACACGCGGCGCACCGCGAAACGGGCGTCGCTGCCGGCGACGGGAAGCGCCACCGGCGCTTCGGGCGGGAAAACATAAGTCATGAACGGCTCCAGCGTAGGCATGAAGGAAGGAACGCGCGCCGCGTCGGCGACGCACGCAACGAAGCGGGGAAAACCGGCGTCAGTCGCGCGCTTCGCGCAGCAGGTTCAGCGCGGACAGCACCGGCCGGTCGGAATAGCTGAACAGCACGCTGTCGGCCGACGCCGACAGCCGCACCGGCGCCCACGACGGCACGACGAAGATGTCGTGCGGCTCGAACGCGAACGCGTCGCCGCCGACGTGCGCGGTGCCGCTGCCTTCGACGACGCAGTAGATCGTCGCGTCGGTGCTGCGATACGTGCGGCCGTCGAAGCCGGCCGGCAGGAACTGCATGAAGGTCGCGATCGTCGGCATCGGCCAGCCGCCCGTGGCGGGGTTCACGTAGCGCAGCTTCACGCCGTCCCACGCGTCGAGTTCGCCGTTGCGGTACAGCGCGTCGAGCGCGTCGCGGGTGCGCGCATACGGATAGCTGAACACCGGCGACGTCGGATCGCTCGCGCGATGCCGCACCGGTACCATGTTGTGGCCGAAGCGCGCGAAGCTGTCGCCTTCCGCGCGGCTCACCGGCTGCTCGGCCGTCGGATGGTTTTCGGCGAAACCCGCGTCGAGGTTCGCGACGAGCGGAATGTCGAGCCCGTCGAGCCACACGACCGGCTCGCCGCCGTCTTCCACCGCCGGGTTGCCGTGGTCGTGCCACGCCCACGACGGCGTGATGATGAAGTCGCCCGGATGCATCGTCGTGCGCTCGCCGTTCACCGCGGTCCATGCGCCCTTGCCTTCGATGATGAAGCGCAGCGCCGACTGCGTATGGCGGTGGCTCGGCGCGATCTCGCCGGGCAGGATCAGCTGCAGGCCTGCGTACAGGGTCGGCGTCATGCTCGACTTGCCGGGCAGGCCCGGGTTCTCCAGCACCAGCACGCGGCGCACGGCTTCTTCCGCGCTGATCACGCTGCCGGCCTGCATCACCAGGTCGCGCACCCGCGCGTACTTCCAGATCGCGGCCTGCGCGGCCGGCTGCGGCGTCTTCGGCACGAGGTTGTGCAGCGATTCCCACAACGGCGCGAGACGCTGCTCGGCGATCCGGACGTAGTAATCGGCGCGCGACGTATCCGGGTGTCGGCTGGTCATGATGTCTCCTTGGGGCGGCCGATCGCGGTCGGCGCTGTGTCGGGTCGGGGACCGCGTGCCGCAGTCCGTTAGCGCATTTATATTCGACGCAGACATACCCGGTAAAATGGTGAAATCATCTAATCCATATTGATTCGGATATACCTTCCGATACGGAGCGTGCGATGGACTGGACCCACCGGCTGCGCTTGCGGCACCTGCAGGTCCTGCTGAGCCTGGCCAGCACGGGCAACCTGAGCCAGTCGGCGGCTGCGCTCGCGACCACCCAGCCGGCGCTGTCGAAATGGCTGAAGGAACTCGAGGAGGATGTCGGCCTGCCGCTGTTCGAGCGGCATGCGCGCGGCTTGCGGCCGACGGCCTACGGCGACGCGCTGATCGAGCATGCGCGCCGCGTGGAGGCGCAGCTCGACGTCGCGCGCGACGACATGGCCGCGCTGCGCGAAGGCGGCAGCGGCCTGGTCACGATCGGCACGTCGGGCGTCGCGGCCGCCGATACGGTGCCGCTCGCGGTATCGCAGTTGCTGAAGCGGATGCCGCGCGCGCAGGTGCGGCTCGCGGAGAGCACGATGAACCAGCTGATGCCGCAGCTCGCGCGCGGTGAGCTGGACATCGTCGTCGGCCGTTCAGGGTCTGCGTCCGTCGATCCGCACCTGCACGCCGAAGCGCTGTATGTCGATCCGGTGGTGTTCGTCGCGCGGCCCGATCACCCGCTCGTCGGCGCGGCATCCGTCGGCTGGGACGAGGTGCTGGCCTGCTCGTGGATCGTCTGGCCGCCCGGCACCCCCGTGCACAACGCGCTGCAGGTCGCGCTGACGGCCGCCGGGCGCGTGCAACCGCCGCATTGCGTCGAATCGAATTCGTCGATCCTGAACCTCACGCTGCTGAACAACACCGACCTGCTCGGCGTCGCATCGCATCGTGCCGCGCGGCGCTTCGAGCAATTGAACGCGATCCGCATCCTGCCGATGCGGCTCGAGGGCCAGGGCGCGGTGTCGATCTACTGGCATCCGGACAGCGCGAAGCGCGCGGCCGTGGCCGCCGCGATCGAGTGCCTGCGTGCCTGTGCGGCGCCGCAGGTGGGCGGATGGGAGAAAGTGAAGGCGGAGTGAGCGACGCAGCGACCCGGCGCGAACCGGGCGCTGCGCCGTGGCGCATCAGGCGCCGTCGCAGGACGCGATGTCGTCCAGCATCAGCGTGCCGACTCGCGCGGGCACGAGCGGCGTGCGCGGCACCGGCGGCGTCCAGCCGAACAGCGCCTGCGCAGCCGCGCCGCACACGCGGCCCTGGCATGCGCCCATCCCGCAGCGCGTCTGCAGCTTCGCGGCCGTCCAGCCCGGCGCAGGCGCGGCCGCGTCTGCGACCGCGTCGAAGCGCACGTCCTCGCAACGGCACAGCAGCGTGTCGGGGCGCGCGAGCTTGCGAATCGGCTCGCGTATCGCGAAGCGCTCGCGCACCGCATCCGCGAACGCCTGCCAGTGCGCGCGCCGCGCAATCCGCTCGGCCAGCGGCGCCGTCTGCCCGGTGGCCGCGTAGCCGGCGATTTCGCCTTCGACCATCGCCAGTTCGCTGCCGCCGACACCCGTGCACTCGCCCGCCGCGAAACAGCCGTCGCGGCTCGTGCGCTGATGCGCGTCGACCACCACCGCGCCGTTTTCTATCCGGCAGCCGAGGTGGCTCGGCAGCACGGTGTTCGGCACGAGGCCGAAGCCGCACGCGAGCCTGTCGCAGTCGACCTCGAACTCGCGCTCGCCCTGCCGGATCCGCACGCGTTCGAGCCGCTTGTCGCCGAACGCCTCGACGACGTGGGCATTGGGCCGGTAGGCTGCCGTGACGAGCTTCGCCGCCTGCATGAGTTTCGACGGCCAGCGCCAAAGCCCCGCGCCGAAACCGGCCACGTCGCTCCACGCCGCCTGTTCGAGCACGTGCGACACCTGCGCGCCGGCCTGACGGGCCGTCGCCGCGCTCGCGAGCAGCAGCGGGCCGCTGCCGGCGATCACCGTGCGCTGCCCGCGCACGTCGTGGCCGTACTTGATCAGGGCCTGCAGGCCGCCCGCGCCGGTCACGCCCGGCAGCGTCCAGCCCGGGAACGGCAGCAGCAGCTCGCGCGCACCGCAACACACGATCAGCGTGTGGAATTCGAGCAGGAAGCCGCGCTCGTCGTCCTCGAGCAGCAGCGTGCCCGGCTGCGTTTCGGCCACGATGCGCGTGGCCGCGAGATGCGTGACGTTCGGCTGACGCAGCACGGCCAGGCGTTCCGCCGCGGCCGGCACCGGCGTCGCGGCCGCCGCCTGGCGCCAGATCTGCCCGCCCGCGCGCGGATTGTCGTCGACGATCGCGACCGTCGCGCCGCTTCGTGCGGCGGCTCGCGCCGCCGACAGCCCGGCCGGGCCCGCGCCGACAATCGCGACGTCGACGCTCAGTCGTTCCTGTTTCGCCGTGCTCATCGCGTGCGCTCCACCCGCTTCCCGTCGCGGCACAGCGTCTGGCAAGCCAGGCGGCGGCGGCCGTCGATCGTCATCCTGCACTCCTGGCAGATGCCCATACCGCAAAACGGCGCGCGCGCCGCACCCGTGCACGACACGCGCGTCGTGTCGTCACCGCTCGCCGCGACGGCGGCCGCGACGGTCGCACCGTCGGCCACCGTCAGCGCGCGGCCGTCCAGATGAATGATCATGTGAGCCTCCGGCGGGCCGCCCCCGCGGGGGGCGCCTTGCATGGGACCGGGGTAAGCGCTGAAGCGCCAACTCCGGTCGACGGCGAACGAAGTGTGCGTGGGGGTCGTTTCATGTCAGCGCTCCAGCTACGGGGGACGTCGTCAGGAAACGTCCCGGCAAATACGGTTCGATGTCGATGGGCGGCCGCTCGCCGGTCATCAATGCGGCGACGAGCCGCGCACTGCCCGGCGCGGTCGTCACGCCCAGCCCTTCGTGCCCGACCGCGAGCCATACGCCCGGCCGCGCCGGATGTTCGCCGAGCAGCGGCAGACCGTCGGGGCTCGCGGAACGGAAACCCGTCCACGCGCGAATCCCGTTCAGGTCGGCCAGGTCGGGCAAATAGCCGACAGCGCGGCGCAGCATGCGCGCGAGGACCGGCGGCTCGATGCGCGCGTCCTCGGTATCGAACTGGCGCGACGAGCCGATCAGCAGCTGGCCGGTCGGCCGCGGCTGCACGTTGAACGCGACCGACGTGCCGTCGCTCGCGTGCGCGCTCGCCGCATAGCCGAGTTCGACGAGCTGGTGCGACACCTGGCCCGGGTAACGATCGGTGATCAGCAGATGCCCCTTCTTCGGGCGCAGCGGCAGCTCGGGCAACAGCGTGCGCGCGGCGACGCCGTTCGCGACGACCACGCGTTCCGCGCGCAGCGTGTCGCCGCTCGCGAGCGTCACGCTCGGACCATCGACCGCCACCGCGCGCTCGCGCCGCAACGTGATGCCCGGCGCGCGCTGCAGCAGCCAGCTCGCGGCGACGGGCGCATAGAGAATCGCGTCGCCGGGGATCTTCAGCGCGCCGCCGAGGCCCGCGCGGAGCATCGGCTCGAGTTGCGCCAGCGTCGCCGCGTCGATCAGTTCGCCCGCGACGCCATGTGCGGCGAGCGTCGCCTGCTTGGTGCGCGCGAGGTCCATCTCGCTGGAATCGGCCGCGAGCCACAGCGTGCCGCAGTTGCGGTACGCGCAGCCTTCCGGCATCTCGCCGGCGAGCGCGCGCCACAGCTCGATCGAGTAATGGCTCAGCGCGAGCTCCGCCGCGTTGTCGTCCATCGCGACGAGGTGCCCCATGCCGGCGCCGGTTGCGCCGCCGCTCGCGTCATCGACGACGAGCACGCGCAACCCACGCTGCGCGAGTTCGTGCGCGCACGCCGCGCCGACGATGCCGGCGCCGATCACGACGACGTCGGTCCTGATTTCGCTCACGACACGATGCCCCAGCCGAACGGATCGTCTTCCTCGATCAGCAGCGTCGCTTCCGCGCTCAGGTGCGCGCTGCCGCGGATCGTCGGCACGATGCCGCCGTCGGCCTGCGCATAGCTCGCCTGGAACACGCTGCCGATCACGCTCGCCTGCCGCCACACGACGCCCGGCTCGAGCTTGCCGTCGGCCGCGAGGCACGCGAGCTTCGCGCTCGTGCCGGTGCCGCACGGCGAACGGTCGTACGCGTGGCCCGGGCACAGCACGAAGCTGCGGCTGTCGTGCTCGGGATCGTCAGCGAACAGTTCGATATGGTCGATCTCGCCGCCGTTCGCGCCGGTGATGCCCGCGCGCTCGAGCCCCGCGCGCACCGCGGATGAATAGGCGGTCAGCGCCGCAACGTTGTCGCCGGCCACGCGCTGGCCGTGATCGCTGATCAGGAAGAACCAGTTGCCGCCCCACGCGATGTCGCCCTTCACGGGGCCGTAGCCCGGCACGTCGACATCGACGGCCTTCGCGTGGCGATACGCGAGCACGTTGCGCACGCTGACCGACAGGTCGTCGTGCAACGTCGCCTCGACGGTGCCGACCGGCGTTTCGATCCGGTGCACGCCCGGCTCGATGCGGCCCATGTGATGCAGCGTGCGCACGACGCCGATCGTGCCGTGCCCGCACATCCCGAGATAGCCGCTGTTGTTGAAGAAGATCACGCCGGCCGCCGCCTCCGGCGACACGGGCTCGCACAGCAGCGCGCCGACCAGCACGTCGCTGCCGCGCGGCTCGAGAATGCACGCGGTGCGATAGCGATCGTGCTCGCGCGCGAGCACGTCGCGGCGCTCGGCCATCGTGCCGTTGCCGAGCGAGGGGAAGCCGGACACGACGAGCCGCGTGGGTTCGCCGCCCGTGTGCGAATCGATGATCTGGATGCGCTTCATCATGAGCCGTCCGATGTGGGGAAAAGAGCATAGCTTCCTCCGTCGCGCGTCCGTCCGCTTGTGGCTTTTCGATAAGGACGGCGACGAAATCGGCACAGTGAGAAGCGCCCTTCGCGGCCCTTCCGGCCACTGTGCCGATTTCGTCATTTTGCTCCGCGATCCGGCTCAAGCGTGATGGGTGTTTGCACGGCGATACTGGTTGCACGTCGACACGCCTGTCGTCGACCGATACGAAGCAGGAGATTGCAGTGAGCCGAAACGCCATCCAGCGGACCGGAGTTTTCCCCGCCCTCAGCAACCGGTTCGCACCGGGCGCTTCCACCCCTTTCGACGCCGCGCACCGCGCCGGACGGAACCGGGCGAACCGCTGACCGATTTCCCCCCCGGCGGTGCAACGGCATCCCCCGTCGCATCGCCGCTTCCGGTCCGGCCTGGCTCGCGCGGGCCGTTCGCTGCGGCGCCAACCCGCGCCGCGCATGATCGGTCCCCGGCCCGCGCCGGTCGCTCGAACCGGTCGCACGCCGGCCGGCAGGTGTTGCGCCGCTGCTCCGTCGGAGCGCGGCGCAAGCCACACCTGCACCGATATTTCCCAGGAGACAAACCCATGCCAGGCCAAGGCAACACCCACCCGTCCGTCCCGCTTTCCCGTTCCGTGCCCGCCGACGGCGGTCACGGCAAATTCAAGAAGCAGTTGTCGCTGACCGACCTGACGTTCATCGGCCTCGGTGCGATCTTCGGTTCGGGGTGGCTGTTCGCCGCGAGTCACGTGTCGACGATCGCCGGCCCGGCCGGCATCTTCTCGTGGCTGCTCGGCGGCTTCGCGGTGCTGCTGCTCGGCATCGTCTACTGCGAGCTCGGCGCCGCGCTGCCGCGCGCGGGCGGCGTGGTCCGCTACCCGGTGTTCTCGCACGGCCCGCTGCTCGGCTACCTGATGGGCTTCATCACGCTGATCGCGTTCTCGAGCCTGATCGCGATCGAAGTGGTCGCCGCGCGCCAATATGCGGCCGCGTGGTTTCCCGGTCTCACCAAGGCCGGCTCGAGCGACCCGACCACGCTCGGCTGGCTCGTGCAGGCCGCGCTGCTGTGCTTGTTCTTTTACCTGAACTATTCGAGCGTGAAGACGTTCGCGAAGGCGAACAACATCATCAGCATCTTCAAGTTCATCGTGCCGCTGTCGGTGATCGCGGTGCTGTTCACGTTCTTCAAGCCCGCCAACCTGACCATGCACGGCTTCGCGCCGTTCGGCATGCCGGGCATCGAGATGGCCGTGTCGGCCGGCGGCATCATCTTCGCGTACCTCGGCCTCACGCCGATCGTGTCGGTCGCGAGCGAAGTGCGCAATCCGCAGCGCACGATCCCGATCGCGCTGATCCTGTCGATCCTGCTGTCCACGCTGATCTACGTGCTGCTGCAGCTCGCCTTCATCGGCAGCATCCCGACCGACATGCTGGCCGCCGGCTGGCACGACGTGAGCAAGGCCTTCTCGCTGCCGTACCGCGACATCGCGCTCGCACTCGGCGTGGGCTGGCTCGCGGTGATGGTGGTGGCCGACGCGATGATCTCGCCGAGCGGCTGCGGCAACATCTACATGAACGCGACGCCGCGCGTCGTCTACGGCTGGGCGAAGACGGGCACGTTCTTCAAGGTGTTCACGCGTGTCGACGAAGCGTCGGGCATCCCGCGCGCGGGCCTGTGGCTCACGTTCGGCCTCGCGATCTTCTGGACCATGCCGTTCCCGTCGTGGGAAGCGCTGATCAACATCGTGTCGGCCGCGCTCGTGCTGAGCTACGCGGTCGCGCCCGTGTCGGTCGCCGCGCTGCGCCGCACCGCGCCCGGCCTGCCGCGGCCGTTCCGCGCGGTGGCGTTCGGCATCACCGGCCCCGCGTCGTTCGTGATCGCCGCGCTGATCGTCTACTGGTCGGGCTGGAGCACGGTGTCCTGGCTGCTCGGCCTGCAGATCGTGATGTTCGTGATCTATCTCGCGTGCCGCCGCTGGGTGCCGACCGCGCACCTGAGCATCGCCGAACAGGTGCGCTCGTCCGCGTGGCTGATCGCGTTCTACGCGGCCATGATCGTGCTGTCGTACTTCGGCGGCTTCGGCGGCACGGGCCAGCTCGCGCATCCGTACGACACGGTCGTCGTCGCGGCCGTCGCGCTCGTGATCTTCTACTGGGGCGCCAACACCGGCATCCGTTCCGACAAGCTGCAGCTCGAAGACGACGAAGACTGACGCACCCGCTTTCCCCTTTCCACTCCGGCCGGGCGCATCACGCCCGGCCCCGCATTTTCCGAGGAAGAACCATGCAACTCACAGGTCAGCTCCTGATCGGCCAGTCGGCCGTCGCCGGACAGAACGGCACCCTTCACGCGATCGCCGCCGCGACCGGCGAACCGCTCGAGCCCGCGTTCGGCGGCGCGAGCCTGCACGACCTGGAGACGGCCTGCGCGCTCGCCGACGAAGCCTTCGACACGTATCGCGAAACGGGCCCCGAGCAACGCGCCGCGTTTCTCGACGCGATCGGCCGCAACATCATGGCGCTCGGCGACGACCTGATCGAGCGCTGCGTCACCGAAACGGGGCTGCCGCGCGCACGCATCGAAGGCGAACGCGGCCGCACGGTCGGCCAGCTCGCGCTGTTCGCGTCGCTCGTGCGCGACGGCGGCTACGTCGATGCGCGCATCGACCCGGCCCGTCCGGACCGCAAGCCGCTGCCGCGCGTCGACCTGCGCCTGCGCAACGTCGCGATCGGGCCGGTCGCCGTGTTCGGCGCGTCGAACTTCCCGCTCGCGTTCTCGGTCGCGGGCGGCGATACGGCATCGGCACTCGCGGCCGGCTGCCCGGTGATCGTCAAGGCGCACTCCGCGCACCCGGGCACGTCCGAGCTCGTCGGCCGTGCGATCCAGCAGGCCGTGCGCGAATGCGGGCTGCCGGCCGGCGTGTTCTCGCTGCTGTTCGACGCGTCGCGTGAAATCGGCCAGGCGCTCGTCGCCGATCCGCGCATCAAGGCCGTCGGCTTCACCGGCTCGCGCCGCGGCGGCGTCGCGCTGATGAACATCGCGGCCGCGCGCCACGAGCCGATTCCGGTCTATGCGGAAATGAGCTCGATCAACCCGGTGCTGCTGTTCCCGGCCGCGCTCGACGCGCGCCACGACACGATCGCGCCGCAATTCGTCGCGTCGCTCGCGCTCGGCGCCGGCCAGTTCTGCACGAACCCGGGCCTCGTGCTCGCGGTCGACGGCCCCGCGCTGCGCGCGTTCGAAGCCGCGGCGGCCACCGCCGTGCAGGCGACCGCCGCGCAGACGATGCTCACCCCGCACATCCACGCGAGCTATGCGCAAGGCGTGGCCACCCTGCGCGCGCACGACGCGGTCGAGTTGCTCGCGGAAGGCGTGGAAGGCGGCCGCTACCAGGCGCGCGCGGCGCTGTTCGCGACGTCGGCGGACGCGTTCATCGCCCACCCCGAACTGCGCGACGAAGTGTTCGGCCCCGCGTCGCTGATCGTGCGCTGCCCGGATGCCGACACGTTGCACCGCGTGCTGAAGTCGCTCGAAGGCCAGCTGACGATCGCCGCGCATCTCGCCGACGGCGACGCCGCGCTGTTCGCCGCGCTGCGCCCGACGCTCGAGCGCAAGGCCGGCCGCATTCTCGTCAACGGCTTCGGCACGGGCGTCGAGGTCGGTCATGCGATGGTGCACGGCGGCCCGTTCCCGGCCACGTCCGACACGCGCACGACGTCGGTCGGCGCACGCGCGATCGAGCGCTTCCTGCGCCCCGTGTCGTACCAGGACGTGCCGGACGCGCTGCTGCCGGACGCCATCCGCAACGGCAACCCGCTGAACGTGCCGCAACGCATCGACGGCGTGCCCGCGCCGCGGGAAGCGCGCGATGTCTGAGCCGCTCGCCGAAGTCGTCCTGTCGCTCGACGAGGTGCACGCACTCGCGCTGCGGGTGCTGACGCACCACGGGATGTCCGCTGCGCACGCGCAGGCGATCGCCAGCGTGATCACGCAGGGCCAGCGCGACGAGTGCCACTCGCACGGCGTGTACCGGCTGCTCGTGTGCGTGCGCTCGCTGAAGAAAGGCAAGGTCGATCCGCAGGCCGTGCCGACGCTGCGCCGGCTGTCGTCGTCGATCGTCTCGGTCGACGCGCATCGCGGCTTCTCGCTGCTGAGCTTCGAGACCGGCCTGCCGGTGCTCGTCGAGATGGCGAAGCAGCACGGGATCGCCGCGATGACGATCAACCGCTGCTACCACTTCTCGGCGCTGTGGCCCGAGGTCGAGGCGATCGCCGCCGAGGGGCTGGCCGGCATCGCGATGAACCCGAGCCACAGCTGGGTCGCGCCGGAAGGCGGCCGCGAACCGGTGTTCGGCACCAACCCGATCGCATTCGCGTGGCCGCGCCCGGACGGCGTGCCGTTCGTGTTCGACTTCGCGACCAGCGCGATCGCGCGCGGCGACATCGAGCTGCATGCGAAACAGGGCAAGGCGATCCCGCCGCACTGGGCGATCGACGCCGATGGCCAGCCGACCACCGACCCGAAGGCCGCGCTGCAGGGCGCGATGCGCACCTTCGGCGGGCACAAGGGTTCGGCGCTCGCGGCGATGGTCGAACTGCTCGGCGGCGCGCTGATCGGCGACATGACGAGCCGGGAGTCGATGGATTTCGACGAAGGCGTCGGCGCGACGCCGTGCCACGGCGAACTCGTGATCGCGTTCGACCCGAAGGTGTTCCTCGGCGACGAGCTCGACGCAGGCCTCGCGCGCGGCGAGCGGATGTTCGCGTCGATCACCGGGCAAGGCGCGCGGCTGCCGTCGCAACGGCGCTTCGATGCCCGCGCGCGCAGCATCGCGCACGGCGTGCGGATTCCGAAGACGCTGTACGACGAAATCCTGACGCTGCTCGACTGACGCGCGATCGGCGGGTACGGCGCACGGCTTCATCGTCGGCAGAACGGGCGATGACGCCGCCGCCCGGCTCCGCCGGCGATGGCCGGCGTCCGCCTTCGTGCCTGGTGCGCCCGGTTCGCCTTCACGCTCGGCGCACCGAAGCGCTGTCCGGCGCACCACGCCACCCGCGCCCGCGGGCGCCGCACGCCCGGCGGCTGTGGGATAATCGTCCGGTTTGCCCAGGGCGCAGCTCAAGAGGTTGTTCGCACGGGCGCGCGAGAGGCCTTTATTCCCGTGCCTCCACCCTTTTCCGCGATATTTCTTCAGTCATACCATGCCCACATACCGTTCCAAAACTTCCACCGCCGGCCGCAACATGGCAGGTGCGCGCTCGCTGTGGCGCGCCACCGGCATGAAAGACGACGATTTCTCGAAGCCGATCATCGCGGTCGTCAACTCGTTCACGCAGTTCGTGCCCGGGCACGTGCACCTGAAGGATCTCGGCCAGCTCGTCGCGCGCGAGATCGAGGCCGCCGGCGGCGTCGCGAAGGAATTCAACACGATCGCGGTCGACGACGGCATCGCGATGGGCCATGACGGCATGCTCTACTCGCTGCCGAGCCGCGACATCATCGCCGACTCGGTCGAATACATGGTGAACGCGCACTGCGCGGACGCGATGGTCTGCATCTCGAACTGCGACAAGATCACGCCGGGGATGCTGATGGCCGCGATGCGCCTGAACATCCCGGTGATCTTCGTGTCGGGCGGCCCGATGGAGGCCGGCAAGACGCGCCTCGCGAACCCGGTCACCAAGGCCATCGAACTGAAGAAGCTCGACCTCGTCGACGCGATGGTGATCGCGGCCGACCAGTCGTATTCGGATGCCGACGTCGCCGAAGTCGAACGCTCGGCGTGCCCGACCTGCGGTTCGTGCTCGGGCATGTTCACCGCGAACTCGATGAACTGCCTGACCGAAGCGCTCGGCCTGTCGCTGCCCGGCAACGGCACGGTCGTCGCGACGCACGCCGATCGCGAGCAGCTGTTCAAGCGCGCCGGCCGCCGCATCGTCGAGCTGACCCGCCAGCACTACGAGCAGGACGACCTGCGCGTGCTGCCGCGCTCGGTCGGCTTCAAGGCGTTCGAGAACGCGATGACGCTCGACATCGCGATGGGCGGTTCGACCAACACGATCCTGCACCTGCTGGCGATCGCGCAGGAAGCCGGCATCGACTTCACGATGAAGGACATCGATCGCCTGTCGCGCAGCGTGCCGCAGCTGTGCAAGGTCGCGCCGAACACGAACAAGTACCACATCGAGGACGTGCACCGCGCCGGCGGCATCATGGCGATCCTCGGCGAGCTCGACCGCGCCGGCAAGCTGCACACCGACGTGCCGACAGTGCACGCGCCGTCGCTGAAGGACGCGCTCGACCAGTGGGACATCGTCCGCACCGAAGACGAAGCGGTCCGCACGTTCTACCTGGCCGGCCCGGCCGGGATCCCGACGCAGGTCGCGTTCAGCCAGGACACGCGCTGGCCGAGCCTCGACCTCGACCGCGCCGAAGGCTGCATCCGCTCGTACGAGCATGCGTTCTCGAAGGAAGGCGGCCTCGCCGTGCTGACCGGCAACATCGCGCTCGACGGCTGCGTGGTGAAGACGGCCGGCGTCGATGAAAGCATCCTCGTGTTCGAGGGCTCGGCCCACGTGACCGAGTCGCAGGACGAAGCGGTCGAGAACATCCTGAACGACAAGGTCAAGGCCGGCGACGTCGTGATCGTCCGCTACGAAGGCCCGAAGGGCGGCCCCGGCATGCAGGAAATGCTGTACCCGACGAGCTACATCAAGTCGAAGGGCCTCGGCAAGGCATGCGCGCTGCTGACGGACGGCCGCTTCTCGGGCGGCACGTCGGGCCTGTCGATCGGTCACTGCTCGCCGGAAGCGGCGGCGGGCGGCGCGATCGGCCTCGTGCGCGACGGCGACAAGATCCGCATCGACATCCCGAACCGCACGATCGACGTGCTCGTTTCGGACGAGGAGCTCGCACGGCGCCGCGAGGAGCAGAACGCGAAGGGCTGGAAACCGGCGCAACCGCGCCCGCGCAAGGTGTCCGCCGCGCTGAAGGCCTATGCGAAGCTGGTGATGTCGGCCGACAAGGGCGCCGTGCGCGACCTGTCGCTGCTCGACGACTGACGCGCGGCGGCGGGCCGGACGACGGGCCCGCCCGCCTCGATCGGGAGCCGCTCTCCGGAGCGGCATCGGACTGCTGACGAACCCCACGTTTTTCGGAGCGTGGGGTTTCGTTTTTTCAGGAACAGGCTTGCAGGGGCGCGATGAGCGAGCCGACCGATCCGTTTTTCGTCCGGCGCAGGCCAAGGGCCGCGACCCCGCTGCCGTCGGCCGGTCAACGGCGAAACTCGTCGCTGCTGCCTCCACCCCCGCCACCGCCGTGGTTCCCGCCGCCGTTTCCACCGCCCTGCGGCCGTGCGCCGCCGTAACCTCCACCACCCTGATGCGTCGGCGGCACCATCATCCGGGCCGCGCCACCGCTCGGTGCGGGCGGTGACGATTGCGGCGGGGGCGCCGGCTGACGGGCAGCCGCGCCAGGCATCGGCGCGGGCGCGGGCGCGGCCTGCGGCGCCGGCGCGCGGTTCGGGCCGTTCCAGCCGCCGCGCGTGGCCGACGGCCGTGCATCATGCCGCTCGGGCGGCTCGCCGCCCGGCGCGCGCTGAACCGGCCCGCCCGGCTGCGGGCGCCCGTAGGCCGGCGGCATCCCGCCGGGGCCGATGCGCGGCTCGGCACGATGCTCCCAGCGGTCGCGATCGTGAAACCACGGCCGGTGGCGGTAATAGCGGTCCCAGTACGCGCCGATCGCGAACCCGGTCACCGGCACCCCGATGATCGCGCCGTATTCGAGCAACGGCACGTAATTGCCCTGGTACGGATAGTCGAGCTGCTCCGCGTCGATCCAGCCGCGCACGCCCGGCAGCGCAACGTCGCACCACGAGTAGTCGCTGAGGCAGCCGAACACGTCCAGCGCGGTGCCGGGCGGGACCTGCGCGACGACCGGATAATCGGGCGCCGGCCCCGCATAGATTTCGGCCCCGGAATTCGTATAGGCGCTGCTTTGCGCGTCGGCGAGGCCCGGTATCGCGGCGACACCGAACAGGACGACGCACAGACTTCGGATGATCGTGTTGCTCATGTTGCTCTCCCGCGCGGTGCCGCCGCGCGTCGGTCAGTGTCGATGGCCCCCGCCCCAATGCCCGCCTCCCCAGTGGCCGCCGCCCCAGGGACGGCGCCAGTACCCGCCGCGGTAGCCGCCGCCCCAATGCCCCCAGAAGCCGAGGCCGATCGTGACGGGCGGCCCGTACCAGCCCGGGTAATACGCGGGATAGTAGGCCGGGTAAGGCACATAGACCGGCGCGGCATAGACCGGAGCCGGCGCGTCGGCGTAATCGTCCGCCGGCGGCGGCACGGCCGGCACCGCGGGTGTCGACGGGACGACCGGCCCGGCATTTGCCGGCGCTGCCGGGAGTTCGCGCTGCGAAACCGTGGCAGGCACGGGTGCGTAATACGGCGCATAGCCGTACGGGCTCGTGTAATAACAACCGCTCAGCGCGAGCATGGCCAGCGCCATGACGGCAGGCCTCGCGGCGGAAATCGGGTTCATTTCATGCTCCGAAGGAATCCGCGCGTCGCTGCGTGGCGCGCGCCTGACTCTAGCTTACGTCCCCCGCATATTTCTGCGGGTTTGATCCGTTACTTTTTGTTTCCACGGATCGAATGCGGGTCGCAACCGGGCGGGCATGCCGCATGCTCGCGCGTCAGCCGCGCCGACGTTGAAGTTGACGCAAATGCCCTCAACTTGAACATCGAGTCAGGCTGGCCGGCGCGGACGGGCGTTCGCGGCCTCCGGGAGCCTGAAACCCGCGGACTTCGGCCCGCCCAGACAGGAACGCGGCTCACGCCGCCATCGACATGACTACGCCACGCCCCACGCTTCGGGCGGACACGCCCCTCGATCCGATCATCCAGCTGCTGGCGCTTGCCGGCGAACAGGGTTATCTGACGCACGCCGACCTCGTCGACGCGCTGCCGCCGGAAAGCGACAGCCCCGACGCGCTGGACGTCGTGCGCGCCGCGCTCGCGGACATCGGCATCGCCGTGCTCGACGAGCCGGCCGCGCCGGTGCCGTTCGCCGGTGCGGCGCCGGTCGACGTCGATCGCGACGCGCTCGACGAGGGCCGTGCGCTGCTCGGCGATCTGGCCCGCGGCACGAGCGCATCGACCGATCCGCTCGCGCTCTACATGCGGCGCATCCATGCGGTGCCCCTGCTCAAGCGCGAGGACGAAATCGTGCTGGCCCGCGAGATCGAAACGGGCCGCCATCAGATCCTGCACGCGCTCGCCGGCTGTCCGGCGGCCGTCGAGGCGCTGCTCGCGCGCCACGGCGCGACGAGCGCAACCGGCGCGGCCGCCAACGACGGCGATGACATCGGCGACGGCGAAGGCAACGCACCGGTGCCTGCACGCTACGACACGCTGCAGGACGCGGTGATGGCCGTGCGCCGCGCATTGCACGTGCAGGGCTGCCGCTCGGCCGAATACCGCGACGCGCGCAACCGTCTGGCCGCGCTGCTCGGTTCGCTCGCGTGGGTGGCACCGGCCGTCGACGACGCAAGCCGCGTCGTGCGCGCACTGGCCGCCGCGACGGACACCGCCGCGGGCACCGACGCCGCGTGCTTCGACACGGTCGCGCGGCGTGCGCTCGGTGCCGCGCTGAGCGATGGCCAGCAGAAGGTGCGCGACGGTACGCGCGCGATGCTCGAGGCGAACCTGCGGCTCGTGCTGTCGATCGCGCGCAAGTACATGAACCGCGGCGTCGACCTGCCCGACCTCGTGCAGGACGGCTGCCTCGGCCTGATGCGCGCGATCGAGAAGTTCGAATACCGGCGCGGCTTCAAGTTCTCGACCTACGCGACCTGGTGGATCCGGCAGGCGGTCGCGCGCGCGGTAGCCGATCGCGCGCGCACGATCCGCGTGCCGGTGCACGTCGGCGATCAGTACCAGCGCGTGCATCGGCACGCACTGCGCTTCCGCCAGCGCACCGGCCGGCGCGCGACGCCGGCCGAACTCGCGGCCGAAACCGGGCTCGCCGAGGACAAGCTGCGCGCGGTGCTCGCGCTCCCTGCCGAGCCGGTGTCGCTCGACACGCCGCTGCCCGACGCGGACGCCGGCCTCGTCGACCTGATCGAGGACCAGGCATCGGCGAGCCCGTTCGAGCAGCTGGCCGACACGCGGATGCGCGAATGCGTGACGTCGCTGCTGCGCTCGGTCACACCGGCCGAGGCCGACGTGCTGCGCCGCCGGTTCGGCCTCGGCGGCGCCGAGCCCGACACCTACGACGCGATCGCGCAGGACGCGGGCATGTCGCGCGAACGCGTGCGGCAGATCGAGAAGCGCGCGCTCGCCGCGCTGCGCACGGCCGCGGAGGCGGAAGGCGCGCAGACGTTCCTCGAAGCGTGACACATCGCACGTTCGTGCCGCGACCCGGCACGAACGTGCGCGGCCCGCTTCCGCCCGTGCAACGTTTGCTATTGACGCACATCAAGTTTTGTTCGTCGCCGGCCCCGACAATATGTTGAAATAAAAGGTAGACCGGCGCGTTACCCGCCGTGTCCATTCCGTTTGCACATCCCCGGGCTCCGCACATGCAAACGACCATCGGCCAGACACACGAGGAAAACCGGCAAATCGCGGCCTGCCTGCGCGAAGCCGCGCAGTTGCTTGCAGAACAGGGGGCGAATCCTTATCGGGTGGCCGCCTACCGCGCGTCGGCCGACACGATCGCGTCGCTCGAAGATGGCATCCGCACCCGGTTCGATGCGGGCGGCGTCGATTCGCTCGGTGCACTGCCGGAGATCGGCACGGGCGTCGCCCAGGCGATCGCCGAACTGCTGGTGACCGGACGCTGGCGCCTGCTCGACCGGCTGCGCGGCGACGCGGAGCGCGCGTCCGCATTCGAAGCCGTGCCGGGCATCGGCCACGCGCTCGCGCTGCGGATTCACGACCAGTTGCACATCGATACGCTCGAGGATCTCGAACGCGCGGCCCGCAGCGGACAGCTCGAAGCGATCGCGGGCGTCGGCCCGCGTCGCGCGTCCGGCATCCGCGCGGCGCTCGACGACGTGCTGACCCGGCGCCGGCGCTGGCAAGGCCACGCGCGCAACGCCGATCTCGGCACGGAGCCGCCGGTCGAGCTGCTGCTGTATATCGACCGCCTGTACCGCAACAAGGCCGCCGCCGGCATCCTGCCCACGCTCGTGTCGCGTCGGCTGAACGCGGACCTGAGCGTTCAGCCGCCCGTGATGCACATGACGAAAGGCGGCTGGCATTTCACCGCGCTGTGCCCGTATCCCGTTCGCCCGCAGGAGTCCACCCGCACCGCCGACTGGGTCGCGCTCTACTTCTACGATGCGCTGCAATGCGAGCACCAGAGGACGGTCGTCACCGAAACGCTCGGCTCGCTCGTCGGCAAGCGCATCGTGCGCGGACGCGAGATGGAGTGTCGTGTGTATTACGCGGGATGATCCGCTCGGGAGCGCCGGCCGCCGCGGTACGGCCGCCCCGCCGCCCGCCCGCGCGCCCCGTTCCGGCAAACCGGACCGCTTGACCGCTTACGCGCCGTCCGTCTTCGTGCGGCGCGCCGGATGACGATGCGCGGCGATGCGCAGCAGCTTGCGGAACGACGGACACTCGAGATGACTCGGCGCCGGGCACACGGCCGCATGTCGCAACGCATCGCGCACCGCGCCGAGACGGCGGATCGTACGGTCGAGCTCGTCGGCCTTGTCGTCGAGTTTCGCGCGGTCGAGCGCGAGCCGGCCGTCCGCGCCGAACATCGCGACGATGTCGTCCAGCGAAAAGCCGGCCTCGCGGCCGAGCGCGATCAGCGCCAGGCGCTCGAGCACCGATTCGTCATACTGGCGCCGCAGCCCGTGGCGGCCGGTCGGCACGATCAATCCCTTTTCCTCGTAGTAGCGCAGCGTCGACGCGGGCAGTCCCGAGCGGCGCGCGACATCGGCGATGTCCAGACGGCTCATGCTTGATCTCAAGTGAACTTGAGGTTGCAAGATAGCGGCCCGACTCCTCCGACACAAGCCCGGACCGCCCCGCCGTTGCCGCAGCCGCCCCGCTGCTGCCGGCCGATTCAGCGGCGCCGCGCCCGCGCCCGCGTCATTCGCCGCCGCTGTCGATCAGGTTGTGACGCACGCGCCCGAGCAGGCGCACGAGCGTGTCGCGCTCGTCGCGCGTGAAGCCGCGCAGCCCGTCGTCGGTGACGGTGTCGCCCACTTCCAGCATCTGCGGAAAGATCTCGCGCGACTTGTCGGTCAGCCGGATCACGAACGCGCGGCGATCGTCGTCGTTCGCGATGCGTTCGATCCACCCGCAGCCTTCCATCCGGTCGAGCAGCCGCGTCAGCGAGATCGGCGTGATCTCGAGCCACTCCGCGAGCCGCGCCTGATTCATCTCGCCCTTCCACGTCAGGTACGCGAGCACGCGGCTTTGCGCGCGCGTCAGCCCGATGCGCTTCGCGCGCCGGTCGAACAGGCGTCCTTGCAGGCGGGCCACGTCGGAAATCAGGTAGCCGATCCGGTTCTCGTAGGTCTTGTCCATGCGGCGATTATAGGGGCAGGCCGCGAATGACCCGCGGCTCGGATCAAGCGATGAGCACAAACATAATAAGCATGCTTATAATTCGAGCCGTACCGGATCGCCGCCCACGGCGACCACCCCACGGAGACACCCGCTTGAATCCCGCCGCCGACGCCCCCGCCTCGCCGCCCGCCCTCAATCGGCCGATGCTGACCCTGTCGATCATGCTCGCGACGCTGATCCAGACGCTCGACAGCACGATCGCGAACGTCGCGCTGCCGCACATGCAGGGCACGCTGTCCGCGTCGCAGGACGAGATCACCTGGGTGCTGACCTCCTACATCGTCGCCGCGGCGATCGCGACGCCGCTGACCGGCTGGCTGTCCGACCGGCTCAGCATGAAGCGGCTGCTGACGATCTCGATCGCCGGCTTCACGATCGCGTCCGCGCTGTGCGGGCTGTCCGAGTCGCTCGTGCAGATCGTCGGCGCGCGGCTGCTGCAAGGCGTGTTCGGCGCCGCGCTGGTGCCGCTGTCGCAGTCGATCCTGCTCGACATCAACCCGCGCGAGAAACAGGGCCAGGCGATGGCGATCTGGGGGATGGGCGTGATGGTCGGCCCGATCCTCGGCCCGACGCTCGGCGGCTGGCTCACCGACAGTTACAACTGGCGCTGGGTGTTCTTCATCAACGTGCCGATCGGCGCGTTCGCACTGGCCGGCGTGCTGACCTTCCTGCCCGCGCGCGCACCGCGCCCGCACGTGAAATTCGACGCGTTCGGCTTCGCGACGCTCGCGCTCGCGATCGGCGCGTTCCAGGCGATGCTCGACCGCGGCGAACAGCTCGACTGGTTCGGTTCGTACGAAATCCGCATCGAGGCGCTCGTCGCCGCGCTGAGCTTTGCGTTCTTCCTCGTGCATACGGCAACCGCCGGTCACGCGTCGTTCTTCAAGTCCGAGCTGCTGCGCGACCCGAACTTCGCGACCGGCACGCTGTTCATCTTCGTCGTCGGCGCGGTGCTGTACGCGACGCGCGCGCTGCTGCCGCCGATGCTGCAGAACCTGATGGGCTATCCCGTCGCGACGACGGGGCTCGTCACCGCGCCGAGCGGCGCGGGCACGATGATCGCGATGCTGTTCGTCGGACGATTGCTGAAATACGTGGACGCGCGGGTGCTGCTGCTCGCCGGGCTGGCGATTTCCGCGCTCGCGCTGTGGCAGATGATGCAGTACACGATCGTGCTGTCCGAGGCGGACATCGTGTGGCCCGGGGTGGTCCAGGGCTTCGGCCTGGGGCTCGTGTTCGTGCCGCTGAGCGCGCTGTCGTTCTCGACGCTGCAGCCCGAGCTGCGCGCGGACGGCACGGCCACCTACAGCCTGATGCGCAACATCGGCAGCAGTATCGGCATCTCGATCGTCCAGACGCTGATGACGCGCAACACGCAGGTCGCGCATGCCGACCTCGCGACCCACATCACGCCGTTCGACCCGGCCGTGCAGGCGATCGCCGGCAGCCACGTCGACATCGCGCTGCTCGACCGCACGATCAACCAGCAGGCCGCGATGATCGCCTACCTGAACGACTTCAAGCTGATGTTCGTCGCGACGCTGCTGATGATCCCGCTGTTGCTGCTGATCCGCCCGCCGCAGAAAACGGCGAGCGTCGACGTCGCGCACGCGGCGATGGATTGACGCAGTGCGGCGGGCACCTGCCCGCCGCGGGTCGCGACGTCAGGCCTTCATCGTCCCGGTGCGCACGTAGCGCTCGTGCCACGACAGCGCCTCGGCAAGCAGGTGCGGCGTGTGCTTGCCGAAGCTCTCGCGCGACGCGCGCTCGAAGTAGTCCTCGAGCATCGGCCGGTAGTCGGGATGCGCGCAGGTCGCGATGATCTTGCGCGCGCGCTGCTTCGGCGACAGGCCGCGCAGGTCGGCGAGCCCCTGCTCGGTGACGACCACCGCGACGTCGTGCTCCGTATGGTCGACGTGGCTCGCCATCGGCACGATCCGCGAGATCGCGCCGCCCTTCGCGGTACTCGCCGACATGAAGCACGACAGGTAGCCGTTGCGCGCGAAGTCGCCCGAACCACCGATGCCGTTCTGGATCTTCGTGCCCATCACGTGCGTCGAGTTCACGTTGCCGTAGATGTCGGCCTCGATCATCCCGTTCATCGCGATGCAGCCGAGGCGGCGCACGAGTTCCGGATGGTTGCTGATCTCCTGCGGGCGCAGCAGGATCTTTTCGCGGAACGTCGCGATCTCGTCCGCGAAGCGCTGCACCGCGGCCGGGCTCAGCGACAACGCCGTGGCCGACGCGAAGCTCAGCGTGCCGTCGTCGAGCAGGTCGAGCATGCCGTCCTGGATCACTTCGGTGTACGCGGTCAGGTTCGAGAAGCCGGCCGAGCTGAGTTCCGCGAGCACCGCGTTCGTGATGTTGCCGACGCCCGACTGCAGCGGCAGCAGGTTTTCCGGCAGGCGGCCGCGCTTCACCTCGTGGCGCAGGAAGTCGATCAGTTGCAGCGCGATCTGCTTCGACGTGGCGTCCGGCGCGGAGAATGCGTTGCTGCGGTCCGGCGCGTCGGTCTCGACGATCGCGACGATCTTCTCGGCCGGGCAGCGCAGGTACGGCTCGCCGATCCGGTCGTCGCTTTTCGTCAGCGGAATCGGCTTGCGGTGCGGCGGCAGCGCGGTGCCGTAATAGACGTCGTGCATCCCGTCGAGGCCGAGCGGCTGGCGCGCGTTGACTTCGAGGATCACGTGCTTCGCCTGCTCGAGCCACGTCTTGTTGTTGCCGATCGACGCGGACGGAATCAGCAACCCGTCCTCGCGGATACCCGCGACTTCGACGATCGCGACGTCGAGGTCGCCGTACAGCCCGAACCATGCGTATTGCGCGACGTGGCTCAGGTGGACGTCCTGGTAATCGACTTCGCCGTTGTTGATCTTGTCGCGCAGCGTCGGGTCGGACTGGTACGGCAGGCGCATCGAGATGCCGTTGGTGCGGGCGAGCGCGCCGTCGAGTTCGGGTGCGGTCGATGCGCCGGTCAGCACGTTGATCCGGAAGTCCTCGCCGCGCGCGTGGGCCGCGTCGATGTGGGCGGCGAGCGCGGCGGGCACGGCCTTCGGATAGCCGGAACCGGTGAAGCCGCTCATGGCGACGGTCATGCCGGGGCGGATCAGCGCGGCGGCTTCGTCGGCGGTGCGGACGAGCGAACGCAGGGCGGGAGCGAGGATGCGTGAAGAAGACATGGCTGTATATCTGACGCTTTTGGTCTGTCGTTGACGTCGCGGGGGGTGTCTCCTGGGCGACGCGAAGCCCTTGGGGCCGCGAGGGGCGGCCCGGCACCACGGGCACGGTCGGAGTATCGCAGAGGCCATCGCCGCGAAATGTCCGTTGAATGCAAAAGATACTTGCCGAATGCGCCGGGTATCGAACGGCCGTTCTGTGACAGGGAGCCGGCTGCGCATCGAATGCAGTCGAAAGGTGCGCGAAAGCGGACCGCCAATTTGCCGCACGCGGATTACAAATTGCTTGACGCGAATCGATCGAGATCTTTCCGGATTGACCGCGCAAACGCGGGGAATCCGCATGCGACGGCCGATCGGCGATCGCCGCGGCCGATTGTCGCCCGACGCGGCTTTTGCGGGCCTGATGCACATCAACGCGACGACGCGCGCGGAGCGCCGCCGCGCCCGCGCGCAAGGCCCGTCCGCCCTTGACAGCCGCACGATGCGAACCACACTGGAACAGGTAAGGCCCGCCTGTGCAAACGCCGTTTCGTGCATCCGGTTCGCAACCGCCGATGTCCGGAATGCGCGGTAACACTCCCGTATGTCAGGACATTGATCGAATAAAAAGCAACAAATTACAATTCCGTATATATTTCGCCGATGGACCAAAGAAAAACCGCCACACGTTCCGAACCGCCCCTGCCACGCACCTGGGATGCGCGGCTCGCGCGCTCGCTTGTACGCCCGCTGATCGACACGCCCGTCACCCCGAATCACCTCACTACCCTTCGTCTGCTGATCGGCCTCGCCGGTGCCTGGTGCCTCGCGCAAGGCGGCTTCGGCTGGATCAACGGGGGGGCATTCCTGATCGTGCTGTCGAACTTCGTCGACCACACCGACGGCGAACTCGCGCGCATCAGCGGCAAGTCCAGCAAGATCGGTCACTTTTACGACCTCGCGGCCGACGCGCTCGTGACGGTCGCGCTGTTCGTCAGCATGGGCCTCGGCATCGTCGCCCAGGGCGGCCAGATGGCCGCGTCGCCGGTGCTGCTCGGCGCGGTGGCCGGTGCGGCCGTCGCGCTGATCTTCTTCCTGCGCATGCGGATCGAATCGATCGCCGGCAAGGCCGGCACCAAGCAGGCGTTCGCCGGCGGCTTCGAGACGGAAGACGTGCTCTACCTGCTGCCGATCGTGACGCTCGTCGACGGCGTGCAGCCGTTCCTGCTCGCGGCATCGATCGGCGCCCCGCTGTTCGCCGCGTGGGTCGTGATCGACTGGTGGCGCATCGTCCGCCGCGGCAATCTCCCGCAGAACCCTACCGAAATCCAGGTTTCCAAATGACTCCTAGCACGCGCGACGACTCCGTGCTGAGCCCGGCACGCCCCGCGCCTGCGCGCGCGGCAGCGGCCGATCCCGATCGCACCGTGGCCGACTGCGTCGGCCGTCTCGACCTCGACCGCCTGCGCGGCGACTACACGCGCCAGGGCTCGTTCCTGTACCTCGACGCATTCCTGCCGGCCGACGCGCACGCGAAGCTCGCGGCCGCCGCCCGCGCGATGCAGGCCGGCCTGAACCGCAATTACCTGCCCGGCCACAAGCAGGGCGGCAGCGTGAGCCGGCACACGATCGACGAGCAGGCGCCGTACATCGCGGAGCTGTACCGCTCGAAGGCGCTGATCGGCTTCCTCGAGAAGGTCACCGGCGACAAGCTGATGCTGTCGCCGGACGACGATCCGCATGCGTACGCGCTGTACTACTACACGAAGCCGGGCGACCACATCGGCTGGCACTACGACACGTCGTACTACGACGGCCGTCGTTACACGCTGCTGATCGGCGTGATCGACGAGTCGTCGTGCCGGCTCGACTACGAACTGCATACGCGCAATCCCGACGTGCCCGACGAACCGGGTTCCGTGCAGATCGCAGACGGCGGCATCGTGCTGTTCGACGGCGACAAGCTGCGCCATCGCATCACGCCGCTCGGCCAGAACGAGACGCGCGTGTCGCTCACGTTCGAATACGTGACCAACCCCGGCATGCGGCCGTGGAAGCGCTTCATTTCGAACATGAAGGACGCGATCGCGTATTTCGGTTTCCGCCAGGTGTTCAAGCAGCTGGCTACGCGCCGGTCGAGCGGGTCATGACACGCGCCGGCCTGATCCTGCTGTCCCTCGGAACGGCACTGTTCGTCGCCCTGCTCGCGTGGCAGGGCGTCGGCGCGGTCGCGTCGACGTTCCTCGCGGCCGGCTGGGGCATCGCGCTCGTCGCGGCATTCCACGTCGTCCCGCTCGTGATCGACGCGCTGGCGATCTCGGTGATGTTCCGCCGCGGCCAGCCGGGCGCCGAGCTCGGCAACGCGCTGCGCGCGCGCTGGGTCGGCGAATCGGTGAACAGCCTGCTGCCCGCCGGGCAGATCGGCGGCCCGGTGCTGATGGTGCGCCACCTCGCGCAGCGCGGCACGCGGATGGCCGACGCGGCCGCCGCGGTCACCGTCAGCACGACGATGCAGGCGCTCGCGCAGATGGCGTTCGCGCTGATCGGCATCGCCACGTTCAGCGTGTATGCGACGCACGAGTCGGTCGCTCACCTGCGCACGCCGGCGCTGATCGCCACCGGCGTGCTCGGCGCACTGGCCGTCGCGTTCTACGCGGCGCAGCGGCGCGGGCTGTTCGGCCGCGGGCTGCGCCTCGCGTCGAAGCTGCTCGGCCCGCGCGACTGGTCGTCGCTGGCGACCCGCGCGGACGCGATCGACGACGCGGTCGGCGCGCTGTACCGCGATCGCGCGAAGGTCGCGAAGACTTTCGCCCTGAGCCTCGCCGGCTGGATCGTCGGCACCGCCGAAGTGTGGCTCGCGCTGCACTTCCTCGGGCACCCGGTCAGCTGGCTCGACGCGCTGCTGCTCGAGAGCGTCGGCCAGGCGATTCGCGGTGCGGCATTCGCGATCCCGGGCTCGCTCGGTGCACAGGAAGGCGGTTACCTGCTGCTCGCCCCGCTGGTCGGCCTGCCGCCCGACGCGGCGCTCGCGCTGTCGCTCGCGAAGCGCGCGCGCGAACTCGCGCTCGGCCTGCCCGGCCTGCTCTATCTGCATTTCAGTGAAAGAAACTGGCAGCGGCGCCGTGCGCCGCAGCCCATCGCCGACTGATCGTTCAGATCCGCCGGCTTTTTGGTTGGAGAACCCATGCGAGCCATCATTCTTGCGGCAGGCCTCGGCTTGCGCCTGCAACAACCGCCCGAGGCGCAATTCCCGAAGTGCCTGCTGCGCTTCGACGACGTGTCGCTGCTCGAGCGCCATCTGCGCGTGCTCGACGCCGCGGGCGTCGATGAAATCGTGCTCGGGCTCGGCTTTCAGCACGAGACGGTCGAGCAGGAACTGAAGCGCCTCGGCCGCACCGCCGAGATCGTGATCAACGAGCGCTACGACCTCGGCAGCGTGCTGACCGTGCACACCGTCGCCGATGCGATGACGCGCGGCGGCGACGTGCTGCTGATGGACGCCGACGTGCTGTACGACGAGAACATCCTGCACGCGCTGGTCGCCGATGCCGACCAGTCGGTCGACCGCCTGCTGATCGATCGCGACTTCGAGGCCGGCGACGAACCCGTCAAGCTATGCCTGAAGAACGGCGTGCCGGTCGAGCTGCGCAAGCAGCTCGCGGTCGACCTCGACTACGACACGATCGGCGAGTCGGTCGGCTTCTTCCGCTTCACCGAAGGTACCGCGCGCCGCCTCGCGAAAATCGTCGCGGGCTACGTCGACAGCGGCCGCGCGAACATGCCGCACGAGGAAGCCGTGCGCGACCTGCTGCTCGAAGGCGGCCACGCGTTCGACGTCGCCGACGTCACGGGTTCGCCGTGGATCGAGATCGACTTCCCGAACGACGTCGCACGCGCGACGCAAGAAATTCTCCCCCTGATTCAACGCACGACCGCCGGAGCCGCACGATGAACGCACGCGAACCCAACTTCTCCGAATCGCGCAGCGCACGCCTGCGCCGCATGCTCGTCAGCAGCGAACTCGAATTCCTGATGGAAGCGCACAACGGCCTGTCCGCGCGCATCGTCCGCGAAGCGGGCTTCAAGGGGATCTGGGCATCGGGCCTCGCGATCTCCGCGCAGTTCGGCGTGCGCGACAACAACGAGGCAAGCTGGACGCAGGTCGTCGACGTGCTCGAGTTCATGGCCGACGCGAGCGACCTGCCGATCCTGCTCGACGGCGACACCGGCTACGGCAACTTCAACAACGTGCGCCGCCTCGTGAAGAAGCTCGAGCAGCGCGGCATCGCCGGCGTCTGTATCGAGGACAAGCAGTTCCCGAAGACCAACAGCTTCATCGGCGGCGAGCGCCAGCCGCTCGCGGAAATCGACGAGTTCTGCGGCAAGATCAAGGCCGGCAAGGATTCGCAGACCGATCCCGACTTCTCGATCGTCGCGCGTGTCGAAGCGCTGATCGCAGGCTGGGGGATGGACGAGGCGCTGCGTCGCGCGAACGCGTACGCGGAAGCCGGCGCCGACGCGATCCTGATCCACAGCAAGCTGTCGCGCCCGGACGAGATCCTGCAGTTCGCGCGCGAATGGAGCGGCAAGGCGCCGCTCGTGATCGTACCGACCAAGTACTACAGCACGCCGACCGACGTGTTCCGCCAGGCCGGCATCAGCACCGTGATCTGGGCGAACCACCTGATCCGCGCGTCGGCATCCGCGATGCAGGCGACCGCGCGCGAGATCCACGAGAGCGAAACGCTGATCAACGTCGAGGACCGCGTTGCATCGGTCAACGAGATCTTCCGCCTGCAGGACGCCGACGAGTACTCGGCCGCCGAGCGCATCTACCTGTCGTCGTCGTCGCGCGCGTCGAACGCCGCGATCGTGCTCGCCGCGAGCCGCGGCAAGGGCCTCGAAGCCGTCACCGAAGACAAGCCGAAGGTCATGCTGCCGGTCGCCGGCAAGCCGTTGCTGCGCTGGCTCGTCGACGGCTTCAAGACGCACGGCGTGAACGACATCACCGTGGTCGGCGGCTATCGCGCCGACGCGATCGACACGTCGGGCATCAAGCTCGTGGTCAACGAACGCCATGCGCAGACGGGCGAACTCGCGTCGCTCGCATGTGCGGCCGAACGCCTGACCGGCGACACCGTGATCTCGTACGGCGACCTGCTGTTCCGCAGCTACATCGTGCGCGACCTCGCGGAGAGCGAGGCCGAGTTCAGCGTCGTCGTCGATTCGTCGCTGACGGAAACCAACCAGAGCGTGCGCGACTTCGCGCTGTGCTCGGCGGCGGACGACCGCGGCCTGTTCGGCCAGAAGACGTATCTGCAACGTGTGTCGAGCGACGTCGCCGCCGGCACGCCGCACGGCCGCTGGATCGGTCTCCTGAACGTGCGCGGCGCGGGCGTCGATCGCCTGAAGGCGATGCTCGCGACGCTGCAGGCACGCCCCGATTTCGACACGCTCGACATCCCGTCGCTGCTCAACGAGCTGATCGCCGCCGGCGAGAAGATCGAGGTCCAGTACGTGCACGGCCACTGGCGCGGCGTCAACGATCTGGAAGACTTCCGCCGCGCGGGCGACTTCGCGCACGGCCAGACGCCGCTGTCCGAGCCGGGCGCCGGCAACGGGGGCGCGCAATGATCGAAGCGGCCCAGTTCGTCGAGGCCGCGCGCGAACGCGGTTTCGACTGGTACGCGGGCGTGCCCTGCTCGTACCTGACGCCGTTCATCAACTACGTGCTGCAGGACCCGACGCTGCACTACGTGTCGGCCGCGAACGAAGGCGACGCGGTCGCGCTGATCGCGGGCGCCACGCTCGGCGGCAAGCGCGGGATCGCGATGATGCAGAACTCGGGGCTCGGCAACGCGGTGAGCCCGCTCACGTCGCTGACCTGGACGTTCCGGCTGCCGCAGCTGCTGATCGTCACGTGGCGCGGCCAGCCGGGCGTCGCCGACGAGCCGCAGCACGCGCTGATGGGCCCGATCACGCCGGCGATGCTCGACACGATGGAGATCCCGTGGGAGACGTTCCCGACCGACCCCGAACAGGTCGGCCCGGCGCTCGACCGCGCGATCGCGCACATGGACGCGACGGGCCGCCCGTACGCGCTCGTGATGCAGAAAGGAAGCGTCGCGCCGTATGAGCTGAAGGCGAACCCGGCGGCCGCGCCGCGCGCGCATGTCGCCGCGCAAGCGTCGTCGCGTGCGGCGTCGGCCGACGCGTGGCCGACCCGCCACGACGCGCTGCAGCGCGTGATCGCGCACACGCCGGTCGATTCGACCGTCGTGCTCGCGTCGACCGGCTTCTGCGGCCGCGAGCTCTATGCGATCGACGACCGCCCGAACCAGCTGTACATGGTCGGCTCGATGGGCTGCGTGACGCCGCTCGCGCTGGGTCTCGCGCTCGCGCGCCCCGACCTGCGCGTGGTGGCCGTCGACGGCGACGGCGCCGCGCTGATGCGCATGGGCGTGTTCGCGACGCTCGGCACCTACGGCCCGGCCAACCTCACGCACGTGCTGCTCGACAACGGCGCACACGAATCGACGGGCGGCCAGGCGACCGTGTCGCAGCATGTGTCGTTCGCGGGTGTCGCGGCCGCATGCGGCTATGCGTCGGCGGTCGAAGGCGACACGCTCGACGTGCTCGATGCAACGCTCGCCGCGCGGGCCGACGGTGCGCAGTTCGTGCGCGTGGCGATCCGCACGGGCGTGCCCGACGGCCTGCCCCGCCCGACCGTCACGCCGGTCGAGGTCAAGACCCGCCTGATGCGGCATATCGGCGCCGCGCAGGCTGAAGCCCACGCCGAAGGAGCTCATTGATGCTGCTGCTGAATCCCGGCCCGGTCACGCTCACCGAACGCGTGCGCCGCAGCCTGCTGCAACCCGACCTGTGCCATCGCGAAAGCGAATTCTTCGATCTGCAGGATGAAGCGCGTGCGCGCCTCGTCGCCGCGTACGAGCTCGATCCGGCCGAATGGGCCGCCGTGCTGATGACCGGCTCGGGCACCGCCGCCGTCGAGAGCATGATCGCGGCGCTCGTGCCGCAGGACGGCAAGCTGCTCGTGATCGAGAACGGCGTGTACGGCGAGCGCATCACGCAGATCGCGACGCAGTACGGAATCGCGCACGAGGTGCTGAAGCACGAATGGATGCAGGCGCCCGATCTCGCGCAGATCGCCGCGCGTCTCGACGCGGGCGGTTATTCGCACGTCGCGGTGATTCATCACGAAACGACGACCGGCCGGCTGAACGACCTCGGCGCGATCGCCGACGTGTGCCGTGCGCGCGGCGTGAAGATGCTCGTCGACGGCGTCAGCAGCTTCGGCGCCGAAGCGATCGACTTCGCCGGCGGCGTGATCGACGCGGTCGCCGCGACCGCGAACAAGTGCCTGCACGGCGTGCCGGGTGCCGCGTTCGTGATCGTGCGCCGCAGCGCGCTCGCGAAGGCGGCGAGCCGCACGTATTACCTTGATCTCGGCCGGCTCGCGAAGCTGCAGGATCAGCGCAATACGCCGTTCACGCCGTCCGTGCACGCGTACTACGCGCTCGTCGAGGCGCTGCGCGAGTTCGATGAGGCCGGCGGCTGGCGCGCGCGCCATGCGCACTACAAGGCGCTCGCCGATCAGGCGCAGGCCGGGCTCGCGGCGCGCGGGATGTCGCTCGTGCTGCCGGAAGGCGCGTCGTCGGTCGTGCTGCGTGCGTACCGGCTGCCGCAAGGCGTCACGTACGAGACGCTGCACGACGGGCTGAAGGCGCGCGGCTTCGTGATTTATGCGGGGCAAGGCGGGTTGTCGAAGGAGCTGTTCCGGATCTCGACGATGGGCGCGATTCAAGCAGCTGATGTCGAGCGGTTGCTGGAGGGGTTTACGGCGCTGACGCAGTAACGCTACTCGCTTCGTCGACGAAAGGCCCGCAAGGGCCTTTTTTGTTGTTTGCGAGGTTCGGGGAAAGACTCGACTGTGCAGGTGACATTTGGCCGGCCGCGGGCACATGCGAG